>JAHFUO010000113.1 GCA_023265015.1 Acidobacteriota bacterium
GCTGCCCGATGCCGCGCCCGCGGTTCTCGAACATCTTGACCGCGTACTCGCTGATGTCGCCGTACGGCTTGAACGTCGGGATGGTCGCGACCACCACGACGTCGCCGCTGGCCTGTTGCAGCGAGCGGATGAGCATCTCCATCGCGCCCGTGCTTGACGGGTCGATGACCTTCGCGAAGTCGTTGACCGGCTGCGTGAGCTCGGGGATGTCCTGAGCCCTCGCGGGCGCAGCCACTGTCAAGAGCACAAAGACGGTTAAACCACGAACAAAATTCTTCGCGTTCTTCGTGGCCTTCGTGGTTAACACCGTCTTCGTGCCCTTCGTGGTTACCGCCAGGAGTCGACGACCCGCGCGAGCTGCTCGGACGCGGCGAGATATTCCGGAAAGAGGCGCGCGGCGTCGGTCGCGTTGACGCTCGACGGCCGCTCGAGCGAGAGAATGTCGGTCACGACCGAGTCGGGCAGCTTCGCAGCCCGCGCCCCTTCACGCGTGGCGGTCGCGCGGTCGCGCGCGTCCGAGCCGTTCAGCCGCGCGAGGTTGCGCAGCAGCGCGCCGAACGCCGGCGCCGAGGCGGTCACCAGATCGGCGACGGCGCGCGGCCGGCCGCCCGATTCGATGAAGCCTTCTCGAAGATGGACGAGATGGCTCTTGATCTGCGTCTCGCACGCGCGCCGCAGATCCGCGCGGTCGATCGTGATCCCGTCGAAGGGGCTGACGCCGAAGACCAGCTCGTGCGCCCGAATGATTTCGCCATACTCGAGGGGAAAGGCGTCGAGCGACCGGCGGAATTCGTTCTCGGGGAGGATGAGCGGCGTCGCGATGCGTTCGTGGTGCCAGCCGTTGGACATCCCGGCGCACGCTTCGAGATCCCCGATGACCAGGCTGGAAACGAGCGCAAGCGTCGAAAGGGGCCCGTGCGTCGGGTCTTCGAGATGCGGCCCATACGCGATCACCGACCGCAGGCGCTCGCCGAACACGCCACGCAATTCGGCCACCAGCCGATTGGCCGCGGGCAGCCAGGGAGCAGTCATCTTTCGATTCTAGGTGATGTTATGCTCGCGCCGGTCACTCATGCTCATCGTGGACGCGCAAGTGCATATCTGGGCCGCCGACACCGCCGAGCGGCCGTGGTTGCCGGGCCGGGCGCAGCACGCGCAGAAGCCGTATCCCGTGACGAAGGAAATGGTGCTCGCCGCGATGGACGAAGCGGGCGTCAATCGCGCCATCCTGATCCCGCCGTCGTGGGAGGGCGATCACAACGACCTTGTGCTGGAAGCCGCGCGGCTTCATCCGGATCGCTTTGCGGCGATGGGCCGCCTGGCGCTCGATCGCCCGGAGAGCCGCGCCCGTGTCGCGGACTGGCGGAAGCAGCCGGGCATGCTTGGCATCCGCCTGACCTTTCATCTCCCGGAGCATCGCCAGTGGTTGTTCGACGGCACCGCCGACTGGCTCTGGCCCGCCGCGGAACGCGCGCGCGTGCCGATCATGCTGTATGTCCCGGCCTCCGTCCGGAAGGTCGAGGAGATCGCCGCGCGGCATCCCGGTCTTCGGCTCGTCATCGATCACCTCGCGCTCGGCGTTCATGCAAGGGGCAACCTCGCGTTTGTCGAGCTCGCGGATGTCTGCCGGCTGGCGAGGTTCCCGAATGTCGCGGTGAAAGCCTCGGCGCTGCCGTGTCACTCCGCGCTCCCGTATCCGTTCCGCGATCTGCATCCGCACATTCGCCGCGTCTACGACTCGTTCGGCCCTGAGCGGATGTTCTGGGGCACGGACTGGACGCGCCTCCCGTGCCCGTGGCGCGAGGCCGTGACGCTCTTCACCGAAGAGCTGCCCTGGCTCACAGACGACGACAAGCGCTGGATCATGGGCCGCGGCATCTGCGAATGGCTACAATGGGCGGAATGCAGCTCCGCGAGCTGAACATCGGGTGCTTCGGCGGCGGCACCGGCCTTCCCAGCCTCCTCGGTGGACTCAAAAACAATCCGTGGCTCCATCTGAACGCCGTCGTGACGATGTTCGACAGCGGCGGGAGCTCGGGGCAACTGCGCGACGAGCTGGGCGTGCTGCCGCCGGGCGACGTGCTGAAGTGCGCCCTCGCGCTTGCGCGCAACGAAGGCGAGGCGCGTCGCGTGCTCCTTTCGCGGCTCCCGACGCTGGAGCACCATGCACGGCTCGCGGGGCATACCGGCGGCAACCTGCTGCTCTCGATGATGGAGCAGTACAGCGGCGACTTCCTCGCGGCGGTCGACGGCTTGCGCGTGCTGCTCGGATGCAGGGGCAAGGTGTGGCCGATCAGCGTCGAGCCGGCGTCGGTCTGCGCCGAGTACGGCGACGGCACGGTCACGCGCGGCGAAGTGGAAGTGGATGCGGGGCAGACGCGCGGCCACCAGGTGCGGCGCCTCTGGCTCGAGCCCGAGGTGGCGATTCATCCAACGGTCGCCGATGCGATCCGTCGGTTCGACGCGGTGATCATCGGGCCCGGGAGCTTCTTCACGAGCCTCGTGCCGCCGCTGCTCGTGCGCGGCGTCAAGGAGGCGCTCGGCGAGATGCGCGGGCCGATCGTGCTGATCGCGAACCTGCTCACTGAAGGCCGCGGGATGGCGGGCTTCACCGCAAGGGACGCGGCCGGCTGGATCTCGAAGTCGATGGGCCGTCCCGTTGACGTCGTGATCGCCAACACCGGCCGCCCATCGGGTGATAGCTTGATGCGCTATGCCGCCGAGCACAAGGAGCCGCTGGAGCTCGGCGAGTTCGATCCAGGCACCGACGTGATCCAGGGACGCTTCTGGTGCACCGAGATCGCGCGGCACGATCGCCGGCGGCTGTCCTTCGCGGTGTGGAGCGTGTTGAGCGAGCGCCTGCTGCAACGTACGCCAGCGCCGGTCACGACGACTTCCGCTTCGTAGCTTTCTTCACCGCACCCCTCGCACCCTTCGCACCTTTCGCACCCCTCGCACCCCTCGCACCCCTCGCGAGGATATCGTCAATGTCCTCGCCGCTCTTGACGCTGAGCGGGGCGAACTCCGTGATGTCGAGATCACCCGCCCATTCGTCCCGATGCTTGATGAGGAGCCACGAGCGATCGCCGCCGCCGGCCCAGCGCCCCTTGGTGCGCACCAGCACCCACGAGCCCTTCAGCTTGTATCCGTCCAGCGTGACCTTCAGGTCGCCCTTCTCGAGCGCCGCATCCACATCGTCAACCTCGGGCGTCCACGTGCCGCGGTCCCAGAGGATCACGATCCCGGCGCCGTAGCCGGACGGGATGACCCCCTCGAACGTGCCGTACTCGATCGGATGATCTTCGACCGCCATCGCCAGGCGCTTCGTCGCAGGATCGAGCGACGGTCCTTTCGGGACGGCCCAGGAGAGCAGCACGCCGTTGTGCTCGAGGCGGAGGTCGTAGTGCAGATGGCTGGCGAGATGTTTCTGGACGCAGAAGAAGCGCCCCTTCGTGCCCTTTGCCTTGCGCGCGCGCGCCCTGGCGAGCGTCTCGTCGCCGGCAGGCTCCGGTGTCGTGCTGAAGTTGCGCTTCTGCTTGTATTTTTCGAGCACCATGGCGGCGCGGTTACCGGGCTCGTGGAGTCAACCGCTCGATGGGGCGCGCCAGCGCGAGCAGCACGACCCCGGCGCCGACGCCGAACAGCGCAATCACGCCGAAGAGCTCCTGCAGCGGCATCGACTCGTAGAAGCCGGCAAGCCGGCCGGCGATGAAGTTGCCGACGGAGGAGGCGAGAAACCAGACGCCCATCATGAGTCCCGCGATGCGCGCCGGCGCGAGCTTCGTCATGGCGCTGAGGCCCACCGGGCTCAGGCACAGCTCGCCGAACGTGTGCAGCAGGTAGGTGACCGTCAGCCACATGGGGCTGACCTGTGTGCCCGTGCTTGCGATCATCGCCGCGAGGACGAGCACGCCGAAGCCCGCGCCGACGAGGATCTCTCCCAGCGCAAACTTGACGATGGTCGATGGCTGGCGCCGGCCGAGCCTGATCCAGATTGCTGCGAGTACGGGCGCGAACATCCAGATGAAGGCCGAGTTCATCGCCTGGAACCAGCTGCTCGGGAAGCTCCAGCCGAACACGGAGGTGCGAGAGTCGCGATCGGCAAAGAGGTTCAGCGTCGAGCCCGCCTGCTCGAAGAGCGACCAGAAGAGCGCGGCCGCGAGGAACAGCACGCCGATCACGTACAGGCGCTTCCGCTCCTCCGCCGTCCAGTCGCCGGCAAAGAACAGCCAGCCGAAAAACACGACGCACAGGATGAGCAGCATGTAACCGGCCGCGTCGGCGATCTGTTTCGCGGTGACGGGAATCACGCCGGTGTAGGCGCCCATGCCGAACGCGACGAGCGCCACGGCAGTAACGATGCTCCAGATCCGGACGCGTGCCGTGAGGGCGGCGACCTCCGCCGAGGCTGCCGGACGCAGACCCGCGGAGCCGAGGTGCCTGCCGCCAAGCACGTACTGCACGACGCCGAACGTCATGCCGACGCCCGCGGCGGCAAAACCAAAATGCCAGTTCACGCGCTGCCCGAGATAGCCGCACACCAGCGGCGCGATGAACGCGCCGAGGTTGATGCCCATGTAGAAGATCGAGAAGCCCGCGTCACGGCGCTCGTCGTCGGGCGCATAGAGCTGCCCGACGATCACGCTGACGTTTCCCTTGAGCAGTCCCGTGCCGATCACGATCAGGCTCAGCCCGAGATAGAACGTCGCCAGCGACGGGAACGCCATGCTGAAGTGTCCGCAGGCGATGAGGATGCCGCCGTACAGCACCGCGCGGCGCTGTCCGATCAGGCGATCGGCCACCCAGCCGCCCGGGAGCGTCGCCATGTAGACCATCGAGGTGTAGAGGCCGTAGACGGCGCCGGCAGAGACCGTGTCGAAACCGAGACCGCCTGCCGCAAGCGGAGCGGTCATGAAGAGGATCAGCAGGGCGCGCATCCCGTAGTAGCTGAAGCGCTCCCACATTTCGGTGAAGAAGAGCGTCGAGAGGCCTCGAGGGTGGCCGAAGAAGCTGCGGTCGGTCGTCACGTCGGGCAAGCATATCGTGGAAATAGAATGGAGAGCTGTGCAGGTAATGCTTGTCTCCACGTACGACCTCGGCCGCCAGCCGTTCGGCCTGGCGTCGCCGGCTGCGTGGCTCCGCCGCGCAGGGGTCGCGACCGACTGCATCGATACGTCGAGGGATCGGCTGAGCGACGATCGAATTGCCGGCGCGAGCCTCGTCGCGTTCTACCTGCCGATGCACACGGCGACGCGCCTCGCCGCGCCGCTCATCGAGCGGGTGAAGCGCGTGAATCCGTCGGCGCGGATTGCTGCCTACGGCCTGTACGCGCTGCTCAATGCCGAGTGGCTGCGCGAGCGCGGCGTCGCGCACGTGCTTGGACCGGAAGCGGAAGCGGATCTGGTGAAGTTGGCGACACGCGGCGCGGACCCTTCGGGTCCGCGAGGCGAGCCTGAAAGGCTCGCCCCGCATGCCAAACTGAAGTTTGTCACCCCCGATCGGGCCGGCCTGCCTCCGCTCGCTCGTTACGCTTCGCTCCAGATGCCCGATGGCTCGACGCGCATCGTCGGCAGCACCGACGCGACTCGCGGCTGCAAGCATCTGTGCCGCCATTGCCCGATCGTCCCGGTCTACCGCGGCCAGTTCCGCGCCGTTCCCGTTGATGTCGTCATCGAGGATGTGCGCGCGCAGGTGGACGCGGGCGCGCAGCACATCAGCTTCGGCGATCCGGATTTTCTCAACGGCCCCACGCACGCCCAGCGGATCATCGAGCGCGTCGCCGCGGAGTGTCCGGGGATTACGTACGACGTCACGATCAAGATCGAGCACCTCCTCACGCACGCCGCGATGCTTCCGTCGCTTGCGCGCTCGGGCTGCCTGTTCATCACGAGCGCGGTGGAGTCGGTCGACGACCGCGTGCTGGAACACCTGGCGAAGGGGCATACGCGCGCCGATTTTGTCAGCGCCGTGGCGTTGTGCCGCGCCGCCGGCGTCACGCTGATGCCGACCTTTGTCGCCTTCACGCCGTGGACGACGGTCGAGGGCTACCTGGAGCTGCTGCAGATGATCGAGCAGCTCGACCTGGTGGAGCAGGTGGCGCCGATTCAGCTCGCGATTCGTCTGCTCGTCACGACCGGCTCGCCGCTGCTCGAGCTCGCGGACATTCGCGCCGTGACGAGCGAGTTCGATCCAGCCTCGTTGACGTGGCCGTGGCGCCATCCCGATCCGCGCGTCGACGCGCTGCAGGCCGCGGTGATGCGGCTGGTCGGGTCGAAGGCAAACGTCTCGCGAAGCGAGACGTTTGAGAAGATCTGTAGTCTTGCTAAGGGGTCAGACTCGGGTGACGACTCGACTCACGTACGTGTGTCGAAGTGTGAGTCGAGTCGTCACCCGAGTCTGACCCCGCAACGAGCTGTTCCCTACATGACTGAGGCGTGGTACTGCTGCGCCGAGCCGTCACTGGAAGACATGCGACTGGTGTGAAACGCGTACTTCTCCTTGCGACGACGACCGGCTACCAGATTCGCTCCTTCGGCGAGGCGGCCGGGAAGCTGGGAATCCGGCTGGTGTTTGCAAGCGACCGCTGCGATCAGCTGGAGGATCCGTGGTGGGACCAGGCCATTCCGATTCGCTTCCACGACGAGGCGGCATCGGTTCAAGCCGTCGTGGACGCATTCGGCGCCGCCCCTCCTGACGGGATTCTTGCCGTCGGCGATCGGCCGGTGACCCTCGCCGCGCGCCTGCACGATGCGTTCGGCCTTCCCGGCAATCCGGTTCGGTCGGCGCAGGCCAGCCGCAACAAGCTGGAAACCCGTCGCGCGTTGAGCGCGGCCGGCCTCCTCGTGCCGTTCTTCCGCGCGCTCCCGCTCTCGGTGGATTCGCGCGAGGCGTCGCTCGAGATTGCGTATCCGGCCGTTGTGAAGCCGCTCGCGCTGTCGGGCAGCCGCGGCGTGATCCGGGTGGACAGCACCTGTGGATTCGTCGCGGCGTTCGAGCGGCTGCGCACGCTGATGAATCAGCTGGACGTTCGCGCGGAGCGCGATCCGGCGCACGACACGGTCCTCGTCGAATCGTTCATCCCCGGGAAGGAGTTCGCCGTCGAAGGCGTGATGAGCGCGGGCGCGCTGCGCGTGTTCGCGATCTTCGACAAGCCCGATCCGCTCGATGGGCCGTTCTTCGAGGAGACGATCTACGTCACCCCGTCCAGGGAACCCGATGACGTCCAGGAGCGCATCTCGGCGGAAGTCAGTGCCGCGACGGCCGTGCTTGGCCTGCGCCACGGCCCCATTCATGCCGAGTGTCGCGTCAACGACCAGGGCGTCTTCGTGCTCGAGGTGGCCGCGCGGCCGATCGGCGGGCTCTGCTCACGCGCCTTGAGCTTTGTGTCGCCGAATGGTTCGCGGGCATCACTCGAGGACGTGTTGCTGCGACACGCGATCGGCGAAGACATCGCTGCCTGCGAGCGCGAACCCGGCGCGTCGGGCGTGATGATGATTCCGATCCCGCACCGTGGAATCTACAAGGGCGTGGAGGGCGAGGAGGGGGCGCGCGCGGTGCGAGGCGTCACCGATCTACGGGTGACGGCCAAGCCGGATATCACGCTTGTCCCGCTGCCGGAAGGGCGAAGCTACCTGGGGTTCATTTTTGCGCGGGGAGAGGATCCCAGGGACGTCGAGCGCTCGCTGCGCCTCGCGCACGGGAGACTGCGCTTCAATATCGAGAAGGAGATCGGCCTCGTTACTTAGCCTGTTGCGGCACGTATCCGGGCGGCAGCGCGGCGCCCTCGCCGAAGAAGAAATCCTCCATGTGCTTCCCGATGACTTCCTGCGCTTCCTTCTGCCAGGGCATCAGGCGGTATTCGTTGAGGATCATCTTCATCCGCTCTTCCCACAGCTTCCACGCCTGCGCCGACGCGTGCTCGTACACGCGCTGTCCAAGCTCGCCGGGCCAGGGGGGCGCATCGAGTCCGGGCAGCTCCTTCTGGAATTTCACGCACATCACCACCCGTCCGGTCTTGTTTCCGGCCGGCGCCTGGGTCTGGGGAGCGGGATTGCAGTCAGCCATACAGCGATGGTAACGCACCTCGGGAGTGATAACCTGCAGTTCTTCAGGCACCCTTCGAGGGCTAGGTTCCGTGGCACTTCTTATATTTCTTGCCGCTTCCACATGGACATGGGTCGTTGCGTCCGGTGGCAGCGAACCTGATCTTGTTCGCTTCAACGACGTAATCAACGGCGGCGCAAGACGGGGTGCGAAACGACACCCAAGTCTCTCCAGACACATTGGTGATGGTAAAGTCGCCGAAACAAATCACGTCCATCCCAACAATCACATTGAACGACCGATCGGCCGGAGGTGGAAACTCCGTCACCAGCACACCACCTATGCCGACCTTATGCGGCAACACGAAGTTGACGACATATCTTGGGCTGGTGGTAGCACCGCCGCCGTGGCTGACATTGGAGGTGCCAACCGACGTCAGCCCAAGAGATTTCGCGATTTCTTTCGAGATTACGCTGCGTGTCGCTCCTGTATCCCAGAGGGCCTTCGCGGTGATCTGGGTTGGCAGTGGAGTCGGTGGTGATGCCGGATCAAACGCAGCGCACACCGCGATATCTGTGATGATCCGATTGAGTCTGCCGTTGGCCTTGACCGTGAACGCCTGAAAGTTCGGCTTGGCCATCGGTGGGCGCGCTGAGCCGTTTACGTATGTGCTGAGTTGATCATCACCGTGTACGCACCAGGCCCGGGCTCACACGGCTGGATCATGAAGGTGCCAGCCGGGAACTGGCTCTGGGCGGAAA
>JAHFUO010000021.1 GCA_023265015.1 Acidobacteriota bacterium
CGCGCATCTCGCCCGGACGGCCCGCGCCCGTCGCACGAGCCTCGGCCAGCTCGTCCGCGAGGCGTGCGAAATCCAGTACGGTCACGTGTCGGGGGAGGACCGTGTGCGCGCGGTCGAAGCCCTGCGGCGTCTGTCGCTCCCGGTCGGCTCGCCTCGGAAGATGAAACAGGAGTCGGTTCCCCGTCCCCGGGACTTGCGTCGGTGATCCTGCTGGACGCGAACATCATCATGTATGCGGCCGGCGCGCCCGATCCGCACAAGGCGCCCTCGGTGACGTTCCTCGCAAGCGTCGCGCGCGGCGACATCGAGGCCGCCCTCGATGCCGAGGCGCTCCAGGAGATTCTGCATCGCTATCGCGCCATCCGACGATGGAAGGACGGTCGGCGCGTGTACGATCTGGCTCGACGCTCGGTGGTGACCGTACTCCCGATTACGGCCGAGATCACCGACCAGGCGCGAGCGATCATGGACGATCACCGCGGTCTGATGGCGCGCGATGCGCTCCATGCCGCCGTGTGCCGCGTCGCGGGAGCCGGGGCGATTTGCAGCTACGACCCAGACTTCGACGTCATCCCGTGGCTGCAGCGCATCGAGCCACCGGCGGTCGAATGAGTCGCTGAAATACGCGCATCACGCGTGCCCGAGAGATCCCCGAGCCGCGTCCTGCGCGAGCCCCGCCGAGCCTGGTGCGACTCGGACGCCGATCAGTGGGTGACGTGATGCGGCAGAATCTCACGCTGTCCGATTTTGTCGAGTACCTCGATCACGCATTTCCCGTCACAGTCGACACCGAGCGGCTGAGCTTCGTGTTGACCGAGGCCACCGGTCTGAAGCCCATGGGGCCGGGCTCACAGGCGCCCTTCTTGCTGATCTTTCGCGGACCCCCGCAACCGCTCCTGCCCCAGCGGATCTATGAGATCGAGCACCCGCGGCTTGGAACGCTGGCCATATTTATCGTTCCCATCGGTGCGATGCCGGCGGCGTGCAATATCAGGCGATCTTTGCCTAGGCCCGGAGCCCACTTGGGTTGACGAGGCGCAACGGGGCCCGACCCGGCCACGCAGACGCTCGGATCGAAGCTGCAGTCCCGTTGCGGATTGTCAACCCAAGTGAGCTCCGGGCTTAGGGAGTTCGCGCCGCATGAGGGTGTGGATGCCGTCGCTCGACACGTCGGCAAACCCCAGCCGCGCGTACCATTGTCGCGCACGACTTGACGATTCGACGTGGAGCGTCACCGCGCGCGGGTTCTGTCCAACTCCTCGGCGCGCGTCGTGGCGTACAGCTCGAACAGAAATTCGAGATCGTCGGCCCGCATCGGGCGGGGCTGCACGTCAGCTGTGTCCACCCCGAGTCGATCCCGGCCCGCCACCCCTCGCCTCAGGAGCGGGATGGGTAGATGCCTTGCAGCGCGATGATGAAGAACAGCCCGAGATACGGTTGCCGGTTGTTGTGCGCCTGCCCACCGCCGGCGTCACCGAGCATGTTGGGCGCCATCGCGACGAGGTTGACTGCGGGGCCGTAGCTCGTTTTGTGGGCGGCCAGCCGGACGCCAGCGGCCGGTGTCCCGGTCGAGCCCGTCGTGCTGTTGCCGATGAGGGAGTGTGCGTGCGCTGGGAGTTGGCCGGTCGCCAGCGAGGTGGTCGCCGATCCGCCGGACTGTCCCAGATCGTAGTTGGACAACCCGGGCCCCTCTCCGTGATGGAGCGGCGTGCGGTCTCGCAAGTCGGGGAGCGCGAAGGTCGACTTGCCGTCACCACCGTACGCTGTTCCAAAATCACCCAGGACTCCTTCCTGGTGAAATGGAAGGATGACGTGAACCTGCGCGGCGTGTTCGTATGTACGCGGGCGGTGGTTCCACATATGATTGCCGGCGGCGGCGGCGTGGTGTTGAACGCGTCGAGCGTGGTCGGCCTGTACGGCAACACCGGCCAGAGCAACTACGCGGCCACGGCACGAGTGCTGTCGCTAGACGGAGGAATGGTTATTGGGACCTGACGGCCAGCAGCCGGCTGCCGGCAGCGGGCAGTGGAGGGTGCACAAGTTCGGCGGCTCGAGCGTCGCCGACGCCGCGTGCATGCAGCGCGTGGCCGACATCGTCGAAGCCGAGCCGACGCCACGGCTCGCGGTGGTGCTCTCCGCCTGTCGTGGCGTCACCGACGCGCTGCTCGCGCTGATCACCCAGGCGGAGCGTCAGCAGCCGGTGGATAGCGGCGTCGACGCCCTGCGTGAGCGGCACGTGGATATCGCGCGAGCGCTGATCCCCGGCGAGCCGGCTGACGCGTACGTCGCCGATCTCGATCGCGATTGCCAGGACATCCTCGGCATTCTCCACGCCGTGCATCTCACGCGCTCCGCCTCATCCGAGGTGCGCGACCTGATTGCGGGATTCGGCGAGATCTGGTCGACGCGGCTGTTCGCCAGGTACCTCCGGTCGCGCGCCCACCGGCCCGGAGAGGTCACCTGGATCGACGCGCGCGAGATCGTTCGCGTCGACTGGAGCGCGCTCGGTCCCAGCGTGCGATGGGAGGAGTCGCGCGCGAACGCGGCTCGAGTCATCCCGGCCGATGCCGCGGCGACGCTCGTCATCACCGGCTTCATCGCGCGCACGGCCGACGGACTGCAGACGACGCTCGGCAGAAACGGGAGCGATTTCTCCGCGTCAATCTTCGGAGACCTCCTCGATGCCGCTGAGATCGTCATCTGGACCGATGTCGACGGCGTGCTCAGCGCGGATCCGCGCCGCGTGCCGGATGCGACGGTGATCGACTCCCTCTCGTATCACGAGGCGATGGAGCTCGCGTACTTCGGTGCCAAGGTCATTCACCCCCAGACGATGGCGCCGGCGGTGGTGAAGCGGATTCCGATCCGGATCCGCAACACGTTCGCGCCCGGCAAGCCGGGGACGCTCATTTCGGAAGACCCGACGTCCATCCACCCCGTCAAGGGCATCACGAGCATCGACGGCGTGGCGCTCGTCAACGTCGAGGGCGCTGGCATGATTGGCGTGCCCGGCACCGCGCAGCGGCTGTTTGGCGCGCTGCGCGAGGATGGGATCTCCGTCATCCTGATCTCGCAGGGAAGCTCCGAGCACTCGATCTGCTTCGCGATCCCGCAGGTCGAGGCGGAGCGGACGGCGCGCACCGTGCGTCACGCCTTTCACGCCGAGCTGCGCGGCGGGCAGATTCAGGACGTCGACGTCGTGCGCGGCTGCAGCATTCTGTCGGTCGTGGGCGACGGCATGGCGGGAACACCCGGCATCGCCGCGCAGGTGTTCGGCTCGCTTGGCGCCGCGGGCGTCAACGTGCGCGCGATCGCGCAGGGATCGTCGGAACGGAACATCTCGGTCGTCATCGACGAGCGCCAGACGACGAGGGCGCTGCGGTCGGTGCATGCCGGGTTCTACCTCTCGCCGCACACCATTTCGCTCGGCCTGATTGGCCCGGGCGCCGTCGGCGGCGCGCTGCTCGATCAACTCGCGTCGCAAACCGCGCGCCTGACGCGCGATTTCCACATCGATCTGCGGCTGCGCGCGGTGATGACGTCCAAGGCGATGGCGCTTTCGGATTCCGCGATTCCGCTCGACTCGTGGCGCGCCGCGCTCGAGGACGGCATGGCGCCCGACATGCTGCGCTTCGAGGAGCACGTGAACGCCGAGCACCTGCCGCACGCCGTGATCCTCGACTGCAGCGCGAGCGCCGAGGTGGCGGAGCAGTATCCGCGCTGGCTCGCCGCCGGCATCCACGTCGTCACGCCGAACAAGAAGGCGAACAGCGGGCCGCTCGATCTCTACGATGAGCTGCACGAGGCGCGCAGGGCAGCCGGATCGCATTATCTCTATGAGGCAACGGTCGGCGCCGGCCTGCCGATTATCCAGACACTGCGCGATCTCCGCGAGACCGGCGACGACATCCGACGCATCGAGGGGATCCTCTCGGGCACGCTCGCCTACTTGTTCAACGTGTGGGATGGACAGCAGCCGTTTTCGTCCGTCGTCCGCGACGCGAAGGCGAGCGGCTACACGGAACCGGATCCGCGTGACGACCTGTCGGGGACCGACGTGGCGCGCAAGCTGGTCATCCTCGGGCGCGAGATGGGCCTGCGGCTCGAGCTGTCGGACGTGGTGCTCGAAGGGCTGATTCCGCCGGCACTCGAGCAGTGCGGCGTCGACGAGTTCATGGAGCGGGTGTCGGAGGTGGACGGCCCGATGCTCGCGCGCCTGCGGGCGGCCGGCGCGAAAGGGTGCGTGCTCCGGTACGTCGCGGCGCTCGACGCGGCGTCCGGGCGGGCGACGGTGGGCCTCGTCGAGCTCGATCGCCTGCATCCGTTTGCCAACATCAACCTGACCGACAACGTCGTGCGCTTCGTCACGAGCCGGTACGATCGCAATCCGCTCGTCGTGCAGGGCCCTGGCGCGGGTCCGGCGGTCACCGCCGGCGGCGTTTTCGCGGACCTGCTCAGGGTCTGTGCGTACCTCGGCGCCAAGTTGTAAAATCTGCCGCCATGGGGTACTGGAAACATCCCGAGAGGGTCTGGCTCCGCCGCGCGATCTTCCAGGTCCACCTGTGGACCGGCATTGCGATCGGCCTCTACATCGTCGTCATCAGTGTGACAGGCAGCGCCGTGGTGTTTCGTCGCGACCTGCTCCAGACCAAGCTCGGGAACATCCGCGCCGCGGACGCGGGCCCGAACGCGAAGCGGATGACCGAAGCGGAACTGAGAGAGGTCGTCCTCCGGAAGTATCCCGGCGCCGAGATCACCAGGCTCGTGATCCCGAGGCGGCGCCTCACGCCCTCCGAGGTGACGCTCTCGGTCGGGGGCGACAAGATCGAGGAGCGCTTCAATCAGTACACCGGCGCAGACATGGGTGAGCTGCATCCCGCGTCCGTTGCGATCATGGAGTGGTTCGTCGATTTTCACGACAACCTGTTCAAGGGCGAGACGGGCAGGCAGGTGAACGCCGTCGGCGGCGGCCTTCTCTGTCTCTTGTGTATCAGCGGGATGGTGATCTGGTGGCGGGGGAGGAGCGTCTGGTACCGCGGCTTCTACGTCAACCCGAAGCGCGGGTGGAGGACCCTCAACTTCGATCTGCACGCCTCGATGGGATTCTGGAGCATGGTGATCCTGTTCATGTGGGGATTGACCGGCATCTACTTCGCGTTTCCGCAGCTGTTTATCGCCGTCGTCGACTATTTCGAGCCGTCCGAGGTCGTGAATGGCACGCGCAAGGGCGATGAGTTCCTTGCGTGGCTCGTGAGGATGCACTTCGGCCGCTACGGCGGCATGGGCGTGCGGATCACGTATGTGATCATCGGCCTGCTGCCGGCGGTGATGTTCGTCACCGGCGCCATCATGTGGTGGAATCGCGTGCTGCGGCGCTGGGTGACGGAGACGCGCGCAGCGCGGGCTGGCGCCACGTTCACGCATCCGGCCGCCGCGGAAGAATAAAAGGGGTCGGGAGTCATTTTTGGAGGACACTCTCGCAACAGAAAGCTCACGTGTCGGTGGAGCGTCCTCCAAAAATGACTCCCGACCCCTTGACATAACAGCGCAGCGCGCGCGGCGTCGGATCAGCGTCCGCATCATTCCGTACGTCTTTCTTCTCTACATCATCGCGTTCCTGGACCGTGTCAACGTCGGGTACGCGGCGCTGCAGATGACCAAGGATCTCGGCTTCAGCGCCGAGGTCTTCGGCTTCGGCGCCGGCATCTTTTTTTTCGGGTACGTGACCCTCGAAATCCCCGGCTCCATCCTCGTCGAGCGCTGGAGCGCGCGGAAGTGGATCGCCCGCATCATGATCTCGTGGGGGATCCTGGCGATCATGATGGCGTTCGTCAGGACCTCCGGCCAGTTCTACTGGGTCCGGTTCCTGCTTGGCGCCGCCGAGGCCGGGTTCTTCCCCGGACTCATCGTCTATCTCTCTCACTGGTTCCGCTATGAAGATCGCGCGAAGGCGGTCGCTCTGTTCATGGCGGCGATTCCCGTCTCGAACCTCATCGGCTCGCCGATGTCCGGGCTGCTGCTCGGCGTGCACTGGTTCGATGTCGCCGGGTGGCGATGGCTCTTCATCATCGAAGGCATCCCGGCCGTCGTCTTTGGCTTCGTCACGTTGTACTACCTGACCGACTGGCCGCGCGAAGCGCCCTGGCTCCCGGACGATGAGAAGGCGTGGATCGTCGGCCAGCTCGAGCGCGAGAAGGTGGAGAGAAAGGCGGTGCGCCACATTTCCATGTGGCAGGCGCTGGCGCATCGCGACGTGCTGCTGCTCGTCGGCGCGTACTTCTTCGCGGTCGTCGGCTTCTACGGGTTGTACATCTGGATGCCGACGGTGATTCAGCAGTCATCCGGCTGGAGCGATCTCGAGGTGACGATGGTCGCGATGATCCCGCACCTGACGGGTCTCGCCGCGATGCTGGTCGTGGGCGCGTCTTCCGATCGCACGGGCGAGCGACGGTGGCATGCGGCGGCGGTAATGGTGGCCGGCGGCGTTGGATACGTGCTCGTCATCCTGGCCGGCGGCAATCCGCTGCTCGTCGTCGCCGCGTTCTGCCTCGTCGCGGCGGGCGTCGACGGCTTCATGCCGGGGTTCTGGCCGATCCCGACCGCGTTCCTCACGGAGTCGGCCGCGGCCGCCTCGATTGGCCTGATCAACTCGTTCGGCAATCTCGGTGGATTCGTCGGGCCTTTCATCCTCGGCTATGTTCGTACGACGACGAACTCGTTCAATGGCGGTCTCGCGCTGCTGGCGGTGTCGATGGTGCTTGGCGCCGCATGCGTCCTTTCCGTCCGATCACATCAGGGAGCAGCTGCGCACCGCTAAGTCGACCACGTCTTCCAATGTGGCGAGGCTGCCGTCGTGCATGTAGGGAGCCGTGCGCGCAATCTCGCGCAGCGTGGGCGTCTCGGCGACCGCTTGAGCGATCAGGATGCGGTCGAAGGGACCCTTGAGGTGCGCCCGCAGTCTTCGACGATCTCGAATTGTCCGGGCATCGCGCCGAGCGCTGACGGCCGCGACAGATAGCCTTCGCAGTCCTCCCAGGCCAGACCGAACTCGCGTACGTCGGCGAGTCCGAGCCGGCTGGTGATGTCGCGGATCGTCTCAAGATCGTGATCGTCGAATTCGTCTTCCATCATGGCGCGCTCTGCCCAATCCACCAGCTCCGCCCGCGTCATACGATGCTGAAGATAATTGCGCAGCTGAGACGCCAGTACGTCTCGTGTGATCATGTCTCGTCACCTTTGGCCGGTTGGTGGCCAAGATCGACCGGGTACTTGTGGTGGACTTCGCGCAGTTTTCCGGAGTCGTCGGAGATTTCCCGAGCGGCCTTCCACTTCGAACGAATATAGTCTGCCGCCAGTCGGCAATTCGCGCCAGGCACCGAATTTCCTTTCGTTTTGCCGGCGTTTTCGCGCATCCATCGATCATGTCGCCGGAACCATCGTGCGATGAACCTGCGCGCAATGGCTAGCGGTTCGACAAGGGGACGACGGAGCGATAATTTCCGACGCTCGCCGCTACGGTTGCCGAAGCGCTTCACGCACGCTCCCGACTGCGCTACTGGCCCACTGCGGGTGGACTTTCATGGTAGCGCACGGTATCGGGAGGCTAGTTATAGTTATGGACAGCCTTCAATATTATCCGGTCACGAAAGCCGTAGGGAGACGCCGGTCAAGCCCAAGTGGCGGTCTGTTGACCAGCACTCGTTGATTCGGTGGATCTGCATCACGTGCAAGCCGACAGCGTCGGTGAGAGAAACGTCCTGGTCCGAGAATTTGCGGAGCATCCGTATTCCGCCCGCCTGCTCATCCGGCCCCACGGCAACCAGGCGCAGTGGCGTGAGCTCCTCGATCAGCGCGACAAACTGCAACGCCCGCGTTCGGTCGTACCGCTTCAGGAACCAGCCGTGGCCCTCCGCCACCACAAGCGTGGTGGTCATGAGGTGGGGCGGGGCCGAGAACAATCCCCGGAATAGCGCGTGGTAACTGTCGGAACGATCCGCGAATGCGATGAGTGCGGATGTGTCGACGTACGCGTCAGTCTTTCTGCCCATAGACCACGTCGTCTATTTTTTGTGAGGCCGTCGGATCACCCGTCTCGATCATGCCGGCATATCGCATCCATGGTTTGGAATCGTCCGAAGGAAGAATCGATCGGAGAGAACGGCGCAGCAACTCGGCCAGGGAAATACCCAACCGCGCGGCCTCGCGCTTGGCCGAGTGATACTCGCGGTGGGAGAGGCTGATCTGTGTTCGAATCATGATAACAACATATCATATGTTGTTATCATGCCGTTTCGAGCCCAGTCCCAGCGCGGTCTTCTCGCGAGAATGAGCCACATTACTTTTTGGCGTCCACGAAGTGACGCTTTCATGGCCCTCGCTGGAAACATCTGGGATCAGCTCGGATCAGCTAAGGAATCTCACCTCAGACGCGCTCGACGACGATCGCGATTCCCTGACCCACGCCGATGCACATCGTCGCCAGTCCGTAGCGAGCCTTGCGGCGGTGCAGCGCGTGCACCAGCGTGGCGAGCATGCGCGAGCCCGATGATCCCAACGCGTGGCCGAGCGCAATCGCGCCGCCGTACACGTTGACCTTCGCCGGATCGAGCTGCAGATCACGAATGCACGCGATCGACGGCGGCGCGCACGGCAATGGCGGCGAGATCGTCCGCGCGCACGTCCGAGAGCGCTCCGCCCGCGCGCCCGACCGGCGTGCGGACGGCGGACACAATTAAGGAGTCCCGCATCTCTGGAGGATATCAACTCCAGCTGGCAGCCGGCAGTAGGCAGCCCGCAGCCGGCTGCCTGCTGCCCGCTGCCTGCTGACTACCAGCCGAACTGAATCGCGAGGCTGGCGCCGGGACCGTTCAGACGATCGCGCAGCACGCCGGTCTGCGCAGTGGCGCGATAGCTGGCGCCGCAGCTGACGCTGACGTTGCCGGCGATGCGGGCGGTGATGTTCGCCTGCGGCTCGAAGACGAGGAAGTTGTCGCGCCCGAGGACGCGCGCGCGCAGCGTCTGCACCGGGACGTTGCCCCGCGTTGGTAGAGGCGCCGGCGCTGCGCCGCGGCCCGGCTGCGGCGTGACGCCAAAACGAATGTCGCCGCGGCCGGCGTTCACCACGGAGGGCACCGGTCCGCCGCGCAGGATGCCGGCGTCGAAGCCGAGGGTTGCCTGGCCCGCGCCGACGAGGCCGCGGCCCCCGAACCTGATCCGGCCGTACTCCGGCGACTGCCATCCGACGATGACGCCGCCGTAGCCAAGCTTGAAGTCGCGCTCGCTGTTGGCCAGCCAGTAGCCCGCGCCGCCGATGAACAGCGTGCCGTCGATCAGCCGGCCGCCGTACGCGCCGGCAAGCTCGCCGGTGCGATTGTCGAAGTCGGTCACCTTGAAGTCGGGCGCGATCACCCAGCCGTCGTGAATCCGCTCGAGCACCAGCGGACCGTTGGTGGGCGCCGGCGCGTTCTGCGCGCGGGCGCTGGATGCAGCGAGGATGGCGAGCGCGACCGCGGCGCCGAAGACCATTCGAGGGAGCGTACGCATCGTGTGTGTCCTCCGTGCCAAGGCCGACCTGCCCCTCGACTTCGCTCGGGGCATCCCGAGCAGCGCAGAGGGGTGAAGGTCGGCCTCTACATCAACATTGCTACTGTCTCGACAGGCTCACATTGAGCGTTGACATATCGCCGGGGCGCACATCCACGTCGGATCGATACGTGCGATAGCCGTCGTGTCGCACCTCGATGTGATGCAGGCCGGGCGACACCTGGACGACCAGCCGCTCGTCGCCGGACGGCCCTTCCCATCGCTCGCCGTCGATCAGGACGTCCGCATTCGCGGGCTGCACGCGGAGCGAGAGCGTGCCCGCACCAAATCGGTCGCCCTGCGGCGGCGGCCCACCCTGCGCTCCTTCCGGTCTCGGCGGCGGATACGGCGCGCGGCCGGGACCCTGCGGCGGCGGCCCACCGCGTTGCGGCGGATACGGAGCGGGACCTGGGCCTTGCGGCGGCGGTCCTGGAGGTCCGGTTTGCGGCGGCCCTTCCGGTCTCGGCGGCGGATACGGCGCGCGGCCAGGACCCTGCGTCGGCGGCCCGGGAGGGCCGGCCTGCGGCTGCGTCGGCTGCGCCGGCTCCGCGGGGCGCGGCTCGGCAACCTCGCCGGGGCCGAGCGGCACCATCGTGTATCGCAGCCTGAACGTCCCCGTCGGCTGCAGGTAGATGCGCTGGCGCACCGTTCGATAGCCATCGAGGTACAGGGTGATGTCGTGCGAGCCGGGCTCGATATGCAGCCGCTGGAAGATGCCGTCGAAGTCATCGGACGTGCCGGCGTAGTAGTTGTCGATGAAGACCTCGGTCTCGCGTGGTGAAACCTGGAGGCGCACCGCCGCGCCGCCGTCGTAGATGCGCGGGCCGTACCCGAACTGCGGAGACCAGTAGAACGGCCGGTAAAAAGGCCGGTAGAACGCGTTGAAATAGAACGGGTCGTAGAAAGGACTGGAGAACGGCCGCCGGTACGCGCCGACCACGATCGCCGCTCGCATCCGGGGCGTCGCGATCCGCACCCCGGCTCGGGCGCGAACCTGCGCCTGCGCGGGGCTCCCGCACAACATGCCGGCCGCCAGCACCACCGCGATCGGCGCAAGAGTGAACCTCACGGAAGACCTCCCATGGCAGGCTGCCAGCGGTAAGCAATGGCTCTGCCGTTCCCGCCCGCCTGGAAAAACTAGCAATTCGAAGCCACGTCGCTGTCCGCGTCATCGTCGGACGACATCGCGGTGTCTGCTGCAGGCAGCAGGATGTCGAACACCGCGCCCGCGTCGTTGTGGGCGCCGATCGATCCGCCATGCTGCTCGACGATCGCCTTCACGATCGAGAGCCCGAGCCCGCTGCCGCCCGCCGTCTTGCGCGAGGCGTCCGCCTTGTAGAAGCGATCGAAGATGAGCGGCAGATGTTCCGCCGGGATCCCCGGTCCGTTGTCGCGCACGCGCAGCCGGAGCCTGCCGTCCACCAGCTGCGATGATACGGCGATCTCGCCGCCATCCTGCGCGTGGCGCAGCGCGTTGGCGGCAAGGTTCTGCAGCGCCTGCTCGAGGCGATTGGGATCGCCGTAGACGGTGTCCCCGCCAGGCCCGACCTCGCTCACGAACGCGATGTGCCGCGTGGTCATCTCCCGCTCGTGCCGGGAGTGTACGCGATCGAACAGCGCGCGCACCGGCACGCGCTCGTGCTGCATGCTGGTGCCGCCCCCTTCGAGGCGCGCAAGATCGAGCAGGTCGCCGACGATGCGCTCGAGGCGATGCGTTTCCTCGTCGATGATCTGGAGGTAGCGGTCGCGCGTCACCAGGTCGAGGTTCAGCTCCGGCATCGACAGGGTCTCGACGTAGCCGCGCATCGCGGTCAGCGGAGTCATCAACTCGTGGGAGACGTCGGCCAGCAGCTGGCGCCGCGCCTTGTCGGACGCTTCGAGCGCCCGCGCACGCTCGGCGAGCTCGTCGCCCATCTTGTTGAATGACCGCGCGAGCGACGCCACCTCGTCGCCGCCGGAATCGGGCGCCCGCGCGCTGAGATCCCCGGCGCCGAAACGGATCGTCGCTTTCTGCAGCTGCTTCAGCCGGCGCCGCGCGGGACCGAACACGAAGAGCGCGATCAGCCCCGACCCGACGACGAGCACCGACCCGCCGACGAGCGCCATCGTGGGCGCGAACTCGCGCACGACCATGCCGAAGGGCGGCCGCCCGAGCAGTACGGCGACGGTTCCCACGGGAATCCCGTTCTCGAAGACGGCCGCAAATTCACCAAGGCGAAATGGCGGCGGCCCGCCCACCCGCCGGTTGTCGTCCGGCGTGCGGCGCGGCACGAACACCCGGCCGCGCGCGGGCAGCTCCCCGCGCGCCATTTCCACCCGCAGCGCGTTGCGCACATCGTCGGGGATGCCGGCGGGATGATTGACGACCTCGCGTCCGTCGCGCATCAGCACGACGAACGGCTGGAAGACGTTGGAGTACTGATCCTTCACGTATTCATCGATGTCGACGTCCGGGTCCGTATTGAGCGCAGCCGTCAGGTCGGACGCGACAAGCACGGCGAGGCGTCGCGGCGAGGTGGCCGGCATCGAGCCCGCGATGCGATCGCTCGTCCAGATGAAGAGCGCGCCCTGCGCGGTCAGCATCAGCGCGAGGAAGGCGACGAGGCCCACCGCGATGCGCCAGTAGAGACTGCGATACCAGGGATTACCCCTCGACGCGTCAGACATCGGCCGCCTTGTAGCCCGCGCCCCACACGGTGAGGATGACTGCCGGATCCGCGGGGTTGCTCTCGATCTTCTTGCGCAGCCGTTTGATCAGCGTGTCGACGCTGCGCACGGTGACGAAGGTCTGATCCTTCCACACGCGGCTGAGCAGCGCTTCGCGGCTGAAGACGATGCCGGGGCTGGCGAGCAGCACGTAGAGGAGCTGAAACTCGTTCGACGTCAGCTCTACGTCCTTGTTGCCCACGCGGGCGCGCCGCCGCGCCGGATCCATGTCGATGTGCTTGTAGGTGATGGGCCGCCCGGGCTCCCTGGACGAGCTGACGATCGGCCGCGGGCCGCGCCGCAGCAGCGCACGGACGCGCGCGATCAGCTCGCGCACGCTGAACGGCTTCGTCAGGTAGTCGTCGGCGCCGCTTTCGAGGCCCACCACCTTGTCGGATTCCTCGCGCCGCGCGGTGAGCATCAGCACGGGCACGTCGGTGTTCTGCGATTCACGGCGGAGCGCCCGGCACACCGTGACCCCGTCGAGCCCAGGCAGCATCAGATCGAGGATGACCAGGTCGAAGCGCCGCGCGCGCGCGAGCTTCAGCGCGTCCTCGCCATCGCCCGACGGCACGCACTCGTAGCTCTCGAGGCCGAGGTGCAGGCAGACGAGCTCGCGGATGTTCTGCTCGTCCTCGACGACGAGGACAACGGGGCGGGGGGTGGTCGCGGCTTCCATGGGGGCGGCGGCCGCCCGTAGAGGCGGACCTTCAGGTCCGCCAGTGTAGCGCCGGCTCGAGTCGAGTGGCATCGGGCCTATTTCATCCGGGCGGCGTGGTGCTCCGTTGACACATCTGTGAAGAAACGATGGCGGGGACCCGCCACCGAGTGACGCGTCACACAAATGTCAAATCGAGGCTCCCAACTTCCACCTGCCCGGTCACGTCTCAGATGACAGGCGACGGGATTCGGGATTCGGGACTCGGGATTCGGGATTTGGGTTTTGGGATTTTTTGGGATTTGGGTTTTGGGATTTTCCAATGGAGGCAAGTCAATGGCCACGATGAGCAAGATTGCGATGAATGCCCGGATGAGGGACGTCACGTTGGGCGCGATGGTCATTGCGCTGCTGCTGGGCGGCGCCGCCGCCCTCTTTGCGCAACAGGCGCCCGCCGGCCCCGGTGGAGCTCGCGGCCGACCGGGGCGCTTCGGCGTGCCTGGGTTTGCGGCGGGCTTTGCGCTCGGTCAGCTCGATCTGGGCGATGCGCAGAAGCAGCAGATCCGCGACATCGCGCAGCGGCATCGCGAGCAGACGCGCGGGCTGGCGGAGCGGATGCAGCAGGCGATGGGGGCGCAGCGTGCCGCCATCGAGAAGGTACCGGTGAACGAAGCGCTAGTGCGTTCAGCGGTCCAGGATCTCGCGGCCGTCGAGGCGGACATGGCGGTTGAGCAGGCGCGGCTGCACAGCGACATCTTCTTGGTGCTCACCATCGAGCAGCAGGAGAAAGCGAAGCAGCTCGAGGCGCAGGGACAGGCGCGCGCGCGCGAGCGGCGCCAGCGCGGTCAGCGTCAACCGAAGGGCCAAGTCTAAGGGAAAATCCCAAAAGCCAAATTCCAAAACCCGAATCACAACATTGGAGTTTGGGGTTTGGTCATTGGGATTTGGGATTTTCGACATCCCAGGCGACTTGGTCACCCACTGAGATCTCGCCGCCGTCGACGACTTCCGCGAAGACCCCGCCGCCCCAGCGTTCTCGCATCGCACTCTGAAGGCCGTCGAGCGCATCGTCCATGCGCTGGCACGGCCGCGTCTCGCCGCGCACGAGCAGCCGGGTGGCGCCGATGCGCAGCGTGCGGCCCTGCGAATCGAACAGATCAAGCCCGGTGATCACCAGGTTCGCGCGCCGCGCCCCGGTCCCGAGGCGCGCGCCAAGCTGATCCGTCAACTCCTCCCACCGCTCGAGATCGATGATCGTGACCTGGCGCGTGCCGCCCTGGTTCGCGTTGCCGGCGATCCCTCGCCCGGAGACGAGCGTGGCACGCGAGGCGGCATCCATCGTTCCGCGATGCGCGCGCTTGATCCAGATCTGGTGAAGCTGGGGCATGCGGCGTGACGAGGTCCGCCTAGCCGCGGTAGTTGCCGAACTGAAGGGCGACGCCGAAATCCTGCTCGCGCAGCACCTGCATCACTTCCTGCAAATCATCTTTTGATGACGATGTAATTCGCAGCTGGTCACCCTGGATCGCCGCCTGCACCTTTTTCAGCTTCGCGTCCTTGAGGAACTTGACGATCTCTCTCGCCTTTTCGGAGGGGATGCCCTGCTGCAGCGCGATTTCCTGGCGGACGGTGGTGTTGGCCGCCGGCTGCACGGCGCCGCGGTTCAGGTTCTTCACGGGGACGTTGCGGCGGACGAGGCGCGTCGACACGATCTCCCAGAGCGCATTCAGCTTGAACTCGTCGTCGGCGATGAGCACCAGCTTCGATTCCTTGGCGTCGAAGTCGATCGACGCCTTGGATCCCTTGAAGTCGTAGCGCTGGGCCACTTCCTTGCGCGCCTGGTTCAGCGCGTTGTCCACTTCCTGGAGGTCGACATTCGATGTGACGTCGAAGGACGACTGCGTCGCCATGCACTCCCATGGTAATGCAGAACGTCGTTCACGCTTCTACGTTCGACGCGCGTGGTACCCGAGAGCGCGTCTGATGAACTGTTCCCGCCGCTCCGGGTTTTCCAGCTCGCGTTCATCAATCACCGGCAAGTCCGGCAGCATCCGAAGCAACGCGTCCGCGAACACGCCGCGTCCGTCACGCCGTTCCCCAGCGTCACTGAGCACGTGCACATCCTTCGCGCCGCAGCTCGGCGAATCCGCCTTGAGGACGAATCCTGAAAGGTCCAGCCGCTCCAGATCCTCGATGCGACCGCGCGCCCACGCGGTCATCGTGTCTGTCCAGTCCATCCGGCTGTCCACCCCGAGCAACCTGATGCCGTCGGCGTGCGCAACGAGGTGAACAGCCTCGCGCGGTACGCCCATGCCCACTTCCAGTTCCGGGCAGACGGGGACCCACTCGACCCGCGGTCCGAGGATTTCGAGCAGTGTGCTGTTTCGTTTGTGGCGGCCGTCATGCCGGACCTCGTCACCTAACAGGCAGCGCGAGACGCCGATTCGCGGCTTTCCAGGCACGCGACTATTTAACTCCCGTCTCCATGGCGGCAGTTGCCCGTATAATGATTGGCACCCAGACGAACCAGACTGACCGCTGAGCAGAGACACACATGGGTGACGCCGGAGAAGGGCTCGTCGACGCGGAATCCCGCCTCGCCGAGCGGATGGAAGAGCGCGAAGAGGAAAAGAAGAAGGCGCGGCAGACGGCCAGGGGCGCCGATCCCGAGCGCGTCCGCCAGGTCGAGTCGCTGAAGCTGGCGCGCGTCGAGATGCAGCGGCAGCTCGAGCTCGCCACGCACCAGGCGCGCAAGCAGCAGCTGACGCAGGCGCTCGCGGAGATCGACAAGCGGATCAAACAGCTCTCGGCTTGATCGCTGTCCGCTATCACGACTCCACCAAGCACCATTTCAATAGATTCGCGCGATCGCTCGGATATCTCGACTGGGCGACGCAACCCGATCCCTTTCGCCGCTACGCCGGCGCGGCGGTGCGCGAGCTCCCGCGTCCCTCGACCGGCTCGGGACGCCCTGAGCGTGCCGAAGGGCGCGTCCCGCTCGCGTCCGGCGTTCCGTACGCCGCGCTCTACGACGGCACCGCCCCGCCCGCGCCGATCAACGACCATTCGATAGGCGAGTTCCTTCGCTGCTCGATGGGGCTGTCCGCGTGGAAGCAGTACGGGCAGTCCCGGTGGGCGCTGCGCGTCAACCCGTCGAGCGGCAACCTGCACCCCACCGAGGCGTGGATCGTGCGCGAGGGCCGCGTCTGTCACTACGCGCCGCGCGAGCATGCCCTGGAGGAGCGCTGCATCCTCGAGACGCGGACCCAAAGGGTCCGCGCCGCACATGAAGACAAGCCGGCGCGGCGCGGACCCTCCGGGTCCGCGGAGCATTTCCTCGTCGCGTTGACCTCGATCATCTGGCGCGAGGCGTGGAAGTACGGCGAGCGCGCGTTCCGCTATTGCCAGCACGACGTCGGCCACGCGATTGGGACGCTGCGCTTCGCGGCCGCGATGCTCGGTTGGCGGATGCAGCTCCTGCCGAATTGGTCGGATGCGCAGATTGCCGCGCTGCTCGGCCTGGACCGCGAGGCGGATTATGAAGGGGCGGAGCGCGAGGAGCCGGAATGCGTCGCCGTGGTCGGGGATTGGGGATTGGGGATTAGGGATTGGGCGGATCCGAACGCGCTCGTCGATGCGGCGCGGCGTGGCGAGTGGACCGGCATCGCGAATCGCTTGAGCTCTGATCGCGTCGAATGGCCGATCATCGATGAAGTCACTGAGGCGACGCGTTACCGGGGATTAGGGATTGGGGATTGGGGATTGGGAAAAACGCAACCGGTAAAGTCCTACGAATCCCCGACCGCTGATCCCTCCGAATCCCTAATCCCCAATCCCCAATCCCTACAGGGAGCGGGCGCAGCGCGCGACATCATCCTCCAACGCCGAAGCGCGCTCGCCTTCAACCCTCGCGGCGTTCTCCAGCGTGACGTCTTCTTCTCGATGCTCGGCAAGCTGCGCCCCTTCGGGCCTCCGTGGGACGCCATCAACTGGACGCCGCAGGTCCACCTCGCGCTCTTCGTGCATCGAGTGCAGGACATGACGCCGGGCATCTACGCCTACCTGCGCGAGTCGTCAGTGCTCGACGAATGGAAATCCTCCATGCGCTCCGAGTTCCTGTGGGAGCACGCGCATGAAGGGTTGTTTCTGCTCGTGCCGATTGATGCCGGGAGAATCGCGAACAGGCTGTCGTGTGACCAGGAGATCGCCGAGGACGGGTTTTTCGGTCTCGGCATGCTGGCCCGCTTCGAGGGCGCCCTGCGTGAACGCGGCGAGTGGTTCTACCGGCGCTTGTTCTGGGAGTGCGGCCTCATCGGGCAGGTGCTGTACCTCGAGGCGGAGGCGGCCGGCGCGCGCGCAACCGGCATCGGCTGCTACTACGACGACCCGGTCCACGAGCTGCTTGGACTGTCAGGCCACGGCTGGCAAAGCCTCTATCACTTTTCGATGGGGCTGCCGGTCGAAGACACGCGACTCACGAGCGAGCCGGGGTACGAGTGGGAGGTTTAAACCCGGCCTTCGTGGTTTCGTGGTTAAAGAGTGTCGCTTTGAGGCCGAACTCCCGCAGGATGCTGTCGGCGAGCTCGGTGCCGTCAGCGCTCAAATGCGTGGGCCAGCCCGCGGGTCGCGGCGGCGGCGCCAGCGACACGGCCTCCTCCAGAATCTGATTCCACGCGGCGGCCGCATGCGCCGGCGTCGCATGCGCGCGCCACCATGCCCGCGCGGCGCCGCCAAGCTGCTCGCGCAGCGCGGCGTCCGACGCCAGGCGCCGCATCGCGAGCATCAGCGAGTGCTCTTCGTCGCGCGGATCGATCGTCACCGCGATCGGCGCCTCGGCCGTCGCGATTCCGCGCGGCCGCCACGTCTGCGGATCCAGGGCGGGCCAGTCCGCGGTCGTCTGGAGCTCGAACGTGATGACGGGCTTTCCGGCTGCCATGCCTGCCAGCGCCGCGGTCAACGGCGCATCGAACGTCGGCCAGGTCAGCGCGATCACGACGTCGCATTCGGCCAGCGCGCGGTCGATAGACTCGCCCTTCATCAGATCGATCGCTGCGCCCGCGGCGCGCGCGCGGTGCAGCGCGCGCTCGACGACGTCAACCCGGTTCAGATCGAGAAGTCCGAATCGACACGTGTTGTAGGGGCGGACCTGAAGGTCCGCCCCTACGGAGCCGGACGATCCCGCGGGCGCATACCGCACGCGCGCTTCCGGGTATTCCTCCTGCAGCGACTGCGCAACCGTCGCGTGCGGCACGACGACGCTTCGCGACGCGAGCAGCACCGGCCACGTCCGCCTGGCCGTGTGATGCTGCCCCTTCCACGTGAACGGCGGGTTGGCCTGATGGTTGAACCGGAACTCGGTCACGTACTCGTCGATGCGTCCTTCGTGATCCAGCGCGGCGGCGCGGCTGTCATGGAGCGTCCGGCTCTTCAGATACACGACGCCGGGATAGTTGAGGAGGTACGCCCACGCGAATTGCGACGCGTCCGTGTTATCCAGCTCGTACACGCACAGATCCCACGGCGTCAGGACGTGACGCCAGACAAAATCGTGCGCGTCAGCTTCAGTGAAAACGTCGATGGCGTGACGCGATCGCAGCTCGGCGATGAGCGCGGCGGTCTCGTCACGCGGATCGGCGGCGTTCGGCGGCGTCTCGCGGAACCAGGCGATGTGCATGTGCGGCGTTGCGGTAATTGACCTTCCCCGGTGGCTTTCTATAGCATGAACAGGTTTGCGAAACTCTTCACAAGCGCGGTAGTGGGGTAGACGCTCGATGGACGGCTGGCTCGGCGTAGTCATCATGATCGTGCTCGGCGTCGGGTTCGCCGCCGTCATGATTGGCCTGTCGCTTCTGCTCGGGCCGAAAAATCCGACCCCCGAGAAACTCGCCCCATACGAATGCGGCATGCCGGCCGTCGGCGACGCCCGCGAGCGCCAGTCCGTCAAGTTCTACCTCGTGGCGATGATCTTCCTGCTCTTCGACATCGAGGTCGCGTTCCTGTACCCGTGGGCGCTCGCGATCCGTGACCTCGGGTGGCCCGGGTTCGTCCAGATCGTCACGTTCTTCCTGATCCTGCTCGTCGGCTTCATCTACGTCTGGCGCAAGGGTTTGCTCGACTGGGGATCGACCGCGCGCCGCCCGCGCCGGGACGTCTCCTCCAAGGCGGCATAGGTCTTATGGCGACGCACGATCACGCGCACGATCACGGACTGGATCCTGAGCTCCCTCTCCTGACGACGACGGTCGAGAAGCTCGTGCAGTGGGCGCGCCGGTCCGCCATCTGGCCGGCGCAGTTCGGGCTCGCCTGCTGCGCGATCGAGATGATGGCGATGGCCGCCAGCCGGTACGACATCGCGCGCTTCGGCGCCGAGGTCTTCCGCGGCTCTCCGCGCCAGTCGGATCTGATGATCGTGGCCGGCCGCCTCTCGCGAAAGATGGCGCCGGCGATGCGTCGCGTCTACGACCAGATGCCCGACCCGAAATGGGTGATCTCGATGGGCGCCTGCGCGTCGGTCGGCGGCATCTTCGACAACTACGCCATCGTCCAGGGTGTGGATCAGGTGGTACCGGTTGATGTGTACGTGCCGGGCTGTCCGCCGCGTCCCGAGTCGCTCATCTACGGCATCGTTCAGCTTCAGCAGAAGATCGCCCGCTCCCGCGCGTAGCCACAGGATGGACGCTTCCGCAGTCATCGACACGCTGACGCCGCTGGTCCCGGGCGCCTCGTACGAGGCGGGGAAGAGCGTCGACTTCGCAACGATCTATGTCCCCCCTGACGCGCTCGTCTCGACTTGCCGGGCGCTGCTGGAAACGCCGTCGCTCCGTTTCAACGTCCTGATCGAGATCACCGCCGCCGACTATCTGCCGCGTGAGCCGCGGTTCGAGGTCGTCTACCACCTGCTCTCGATTCCAAACAGACAGCGCCTCCGGCTGAAGGTGCGCGTCGCCTCGAACCAGACGGATGGCGTCGTCCCCACCGTGCAGAGCGTGTGGCCGGCCGCCGGCTGGCCCGAGCGCGAGGTGTGGGACATGTTCGGCATCGTGTTCGATGGCCACGGCGACCTTCGTCGCCTGCTGATGCCCGATGACTGGGAAGGACACCCGGCGCGCAAGGACTACCCGGTGCAGATTCGGAAGGCGGCGCAGACCTACGAGCCCCTCGAAGTGACCCAGGAAGAGTTCAGGGCCAATCTGGAGCGCGACCGGCTTCGGCGGTCGCATTAGTGGTTGGTGGTTGGTGGTTGGTGGTTGGTGGTTGGTGGTTGGTGGTTGGTGGTTGGTGGTTGGTGGTTGGTGGTTGGTGGTTGGTGGTTGGTGGTTGGTGGTTGGTAGTTGGTGGTTGACCACCAACCGCTAACCACCACCCACAAACAAGAGCATGGCTGAACTTCGAACCGAAACGATGACCGTCAACATGGGGCCGCAGCACCCCAGCACGCACGGCGTGCTGCGCCTCATCCTGGAGCTCGACGGCGAGACCATCCAGTCGGCCAGGACGACGATCGGGTACCTGCACACCGGGATCGAGAAGACCGCGGAGCAGAAGAAGTGGCAGCAGGTGGTCCCGCTCGTGGAGCGGATGGACTATCTCGGCGCACAGTCCAACAGCCTCTGTTACGTGCTGAGCGTGGAGAAGCTGCTCGGTCTCGAGATGCCGCAGCGCGTGAAGGACATTCGCGTGCTGCTCGCCGAGCTCCAGCGGCTCGCGAGTCATCTCGTGTGGCTCGGCACGCACGCGATGGAGCTCGGCGCCGTCTCGATGCTGTTCTACGCGATGCGCGAGCGCGAGCTGCTGATGAACATCAACGAGCTCGTCGCCGGGTTCCGCTTCTTCCCGAGCTACTTCCGGGTGGGCGGCCTCCGGGAGGATCTGCCGCGCGGGTTTCACGACGCGGTCAATGCGTTCCTGGAGCGGTTCCCGAAGAAGCTCGACGAGTACGAGGGGCTGCTGACGAAGAACGACATGTTCCGCCGCCGGACGGAAGGCGTCGGCGTGATCACCGAAGACGATGCGCTGGCGTGGGGCCTCGTCGGCCCGATCGCGCGCGCGTCGGGATCGGATTACGACGTCCGCAAGTATTTCCCGTATCTGAGCTACGACCAGTACGACTTCGAGGTGGCGACCAACGTCGAAGGCGACGTGTTCGCGCGGTACCGCACCCGCATGAAGGAAATGCGCCAGAGCGTGAAGATCGCGAAGCAGGCGATCCAGCGGATCACGCCGGCCGGCGTGTGGGCCTGCGACGACACGCGCGTCGTGCCGCCGCCCAAGGACAAGGTCTACACCGAAATGGAAGCGCTGATTCAGCACTTCCTGATCTACTCGCAGGGTTTCACCGTGCCGGCAGGCGACGCGTACGTGCCGGTCGAAGGTCCGCGCGGCGAGCATGGCGTCTACATCGTGTCGGACGGCACCAACCGGCCGTGGCGGGTCAAGATGCGGCCGCCGTCCTTGATGGCGATCCAGGCGCTGCCGAAGCAGATCCAGGGCGGCATGATTGCCGACGTCATCGCCGTCATCGGCTCCAACGACGTTGTCATGGGAGATTGCGACCGGTGAGCTTTCATCCAGAGATGGAATACGCGCCGGCGAAGTTCCACAGGTCGGAACGGAAGCTGGCGGAACCGGGCGAGCCGTTCACATACACGCCCGGGAACCAGGCCAGGTTCGACCAGGTCGTCACGCGCTATCCGGCGGACCAGCGGAAGTCGGCGATCCTCCACGCGCTCTACCTCGCGCAGAATCAGCAAGGGTATCTGACGGCTGCGGCCATGCGGCACGTGGCGGAGCAGATCCGCTGCACGCCCGCGGACGTCGAGGACGTCGTGTCGTTCTACACGATGTTCTACACGCGGCCCGTCGGGACGTACGTGCTCAACGTCTGCCGCACGCTGTCGTGCGCGCTGCTTGGCGCCGAGCGCGTCACTGAGGAGCTGGGCGCGAAACTCGGGATCAAGCCGGGCGAAACCGATTCGACCGGCACCTTCACGCTGGTGGAAGTCGAGTGCCTTGGCGCGTGCGATCGCGCGCCGGTGGTGATGGTGAACGACGACTGGCACGAAGGGTTGTCGCCCGAGCAGTGCGCGACGTTCATCGATGACATCCGCGCGCGCGGCGGCGCCGCATTCACGGGTTGTCATCTGAAGAAGGAAGCGGGCAGCGGGCAGCAGGCAGCAGACAGCGGGCAGCCTGCAGAGGGAAGCAAGAAATGACTGCGAGCTGCCGGCTGCCGGCTGCGAGCCAAGAATTGACTGCCAGCCGCCGGCTGCCGGCTGCGAGCTGACCATGGCTTACGAACCAGTACTAACCAAACACATCAACGAGCCCAACTCGTACACGCTGGACTTCTACATGAAGAACCAGCGCGGCTACGAAGGGCTGCGCAAGGCGCTGACGGTGACGCCGAACGACATCATCGAGCAGGTGAAGACGTCCGGCCTCCGCGGCCGCGGCGGCGCCGGGTTCCCCACCGGTCTGAAGTGGCAGTTCGTGCTCAAGGACACGCCGAAAGCGAGATACATCTGCTGCAACGCGGATGAGAGCGAGCCCGGCACGTTCAAGGATCACGTGCTGATGGAGCGCAACCCGCACCTGCTCATCGAGGGCTGCGCGATCTCCTGCTATGCGATCGGCGCGAAGGTCGCCTACATCTACATCCGCGGCGAGTTCTATCACGTCCAGGAGATCCTCGAGGCCGAGATCGAGAAGGCGTACACGGCCGGGTACCTCGGGAAGAACATCTTCGGCAGCGGCTTCGACTGCGACGTCTACATCCATCGCGGCGCCGGCGCCTACGAGGCTGGCGAAGAGACCGCGCTGATCGAATCGCTCGAAGGGAAGCGCGCGCAGCCGCGCCTCAAGCCGCCGTTCCCCGCCGTGGCAGGTCTCTATCAGTGCCCGACGGCCGTCAACAACGTCGAGACGCTCTGCAACGTGCCGCTCATCGTCCTGAACGGCGCGGAGTGGTTCGCGAAGCTCGGACCCGAAAAAAACGGCGGCCCGAAGCTCTATTGCATCAGCGGCCATGTCAAGAAGCCTGGCGTCTACGAGGCGTCGATGCACACGACGCTGCGCGAGCTGATTTACGACCACGCCGGCGGCGTGCTCGGCGATCGGCCCTTGAAGGCGATCATCCCGGGCGGATCATCCGTGCCGTTGCTGACGCCCGACCAGCTCGACATCCCGGCCAGCTTCGACGGCGTTCAGAAGGCGGGCTCGCTGCTCGGGTCCGCGGGCCTGATCGTGCTCGACGACACGGTGTGCATGGTGTGGCTCGCGATGAACCTGCTGCACTTCTACCGTCACGAGTCGTGCGGCAAGTGCACGCCCTGCCGCGAAGGGTGTGACTGGCTCTACAAGATTCTTCAGCGCCTGGAGCGTGGTGAAGGGCGGTCGAAGGATCTCGATCTGCTGTTCGGCGTCTCGAACAACATCGTCGGCAAGACGCTGTGCGCCTTTGGCGACGCCGCGGCCACGCCGGTGCTGTCGACGATGAAGCTGTTCCGTGCGGAGTACGAGGCGCACGTGCGCGAAGGCCGGTGCACGCTGCCCGCCGCGTGGCGCGCGAAGCAGCCGCTCTTCGCGGGGGCGCATTGATGGGCCGGCTGAAGCCGGCCCCTACGTACGTGGGGGCCGCCTTTAGGCGGCCCGAAACGATATGGACCTGAGATTCGCGATCCAACTCGGGATCATCGGGCTGACGTTCTTCATGCTGGTCAACGCGTCGGCGCTGCTGGTGCTCGCCGAACGGAAGATCATGGGCTTCATGCAGCAGCGGTACGGCCCGTACCTCGTGGGCCCGCACGGCGTGCTGCAGCCGCTCGCCGACATCCTCAAGCTCCTGTTCAAGGAGGAACTGCGGCCGAAAGGCGCCGACAAGTGGCTCTTCACGCTGGCGCCGATCATCTCGGTCACGGCGGCGTTCGCGGCGTTTGCGGCCGTGCCGTGGGGCGCCGAGACAACGCTCTTCGGGCTCCTCGATACGCCGGTCAAGCTCGGCGCCTCCGACATCAACGTCGGCGTGCTCGTGGTGTTCGCGATCACCTCGATGGGTGTCTACGGCATCGTCCTCGCCGGATGGTCATCCAACAGCAAGTACTCGCTGCTCGGCGGGCTTCGCTCGTCGGCGCAGATGATCAGCTACGAGCTGGCGTATGCGACCACGCTCGCGTCGGTCGTGATGCTGGCGGGCTCGCTCTCGCTGCGCGAGGTGGTCGACGCGCAGGCGGGCGCCTGGTGGGGATTCATCCCGCGCTGGTACCTCTTCCTGCAGCCGGCTGGTTTCATCATCTACGTGATTGCGGGCGTTGCCGAGACCAACCGCGCGCCGTTCGATTTCCCTGAAGCGGAGCAGGAGCTCGTGGCCGGCTACAACACGGAGTACAGCTCCGTGCGCTTCGCGCTCTTCCCGCAGGCCGAGTACATCAACATGGCGACGATGTCGGCGGTTGCCACGGACCTGTATCTCGGCGGGTGGCATGGCGTCCCGTTCCTGACGGCGCTTGGACTCGGGTGGCTGGTGTTCCTCGCGAAGGTCGGCGTCCTGCTCTTCACCTACATCTGGGTGCGCTGGACGGTGCCGCGCTACCGGTACGACCAGTTGATGCAGTTCGGATGGAAGTGGCTGTTCCCCGCGTCGGTGATCAACCTGATTGTGACGGCGGCGCTGATGCTCGCTCTCCATGCCTGACACGCTTCTCTTCTACGTCCTGTCGGGCGTCGCGATCGTCGCGTCGGCGCTGGTCATCGGGCAGCGCAACCCCATGTACAGCATCATGCTGTTGATCGTCTCGTTCGGGGCGCTCGCCGGGCTGTACATCACGCTCGACGCGCCGTTCGTCGCGGTCGCGCAGATCATCGTCTACGCGGGCGCCATCATGGTGCTCTTCCTGTTCGTCGTGATGCTGCTCAACGCGCCGCAGGAAGACGCGGCGGAGTGGGACCGTACGCATCCGCTGCGGAGACCCGGCATGGCGCGCGTCGGCGCGCTCCTCGCGGGCCTGCTCATCATTCAGCTTGCGTGGGCGCTGATGCGCGTCAGCGCGCTCGTCGAGGCGCCGGTCGCCGGGCGCGGCGACGCGGCGGCCATCAGCTCGGTGCGCGCGCTCGGCCGCGTGCTCTTCACCGACTACCTGTTCGCGTTCGAAGCGACCTCGATCCTGATCCTCGTCGCGATGGTGGGCGCAGTGGTGCTGGCGCGCAGGGAGGCCGACCGATGATCCCGCTGAGCCATTACCTGATCGTGTCGGCGGCCCTGTTCGCCATCGGCACGGCCGGCGTGTTCTTGCGCCGCAATCTCATCACGATTCTGCTGTCGGTGGAAATCATGCTGAACGCCGTGAACCTGACGTTCGTGGCGTTCGGCCGGTCCCAGGGCACCGTCGACGGCCAGATCATCACGTTCTTCGTGATGACCGTGGCGGCCGCCGAGGCGGCGGTCGGCCTCGCCATCGTCATCGCGCTGTTCCGCCATCGCGAGTCGCTCAACCCTGACGCCTTCACGTCGCTGAAGTGGTGATGATCGCCCTCATTCCTCTCCTCCCGCTGCTCGGATTCGTCATCAACGCGTCGCTCGGACGCCGGCTGCCGAAGGCCGTGTCAGGCGGGATCGCGTCGCTCGTGATGCTGGCCTCCTTCGCCGTTTCGGCGCTGACGGTCTGGGACCTCGCGGGCCGCGCGGCAAGCCAGCGCGTGATCGAGCAGACGCTCTACACGTGGATCTCGTCCGGCGATTTCGTGCTCGACCTGGCGTTCCGCGTCGATCCGCTGTCGGCGGTGATGATCCTCGTCGTCACCGGCGTCGGCTCGCTGATTCACATCTATTCGACCGCCTACATGCACGAGGAGGTCGACAGCGAGTACGCGCGCTACTTCTCGTATCTCAACCTGTTCGCGGCGTTCATGCTCGTGCTGGTGCTCGGCGCGAACTTCCTGGTGCTGTTCGTCGGGTGGGAAGGCGTCGGCCTCTGCTCGTACCTGCTGATCGGCTTCTGGTTCGAGAAGCAGTCGGCCTCCGACGCGGGCAAGAAAGCATTCGTCGTCAACCGCATCGGCGACTACGCGTTCATCCTGGGCACGCTGCTGGTGTTCCTGCGCTTCGGCACGCTCGATTTCCAGCGCGTCGCGTCGGCCGTCTCGCCGCTGGCGCCGGAGTCGATGTTCGGGATGCTGTCGCTGGCGACGCTGCTGCTCTTCGTCGGCGCCACCGGCAAGTCGGCGCAGATTCCGCTGCACGTCTGGCTGCCGGACGCGATGGAAGGCCCGACGCCGGTCTCCGCGCTGATTCACGCCGCGACGATGGTGACTGCCGGCGTGTACATGCTTGGCCGCAACGCCGTGCTCTTCAGCCACGCGCCCGAGACGATGGCGATCGTGGCGGTGATTGGCGCGTCGACCGCGCTGATGGCCGGGACGATCGGCCTCGTGCAGAACGACATCAAGCGCGTGCTCGCGTATTCGACCGTCTCGCAGCTGGGCTACATGTTCCTGGCGATGGGGGTCGGCGCGTTCGGCGCCGGCATCTTCCATCTCTACACGCACGCGTTCTTCAAGGCGCTGCTCTTCCTCGGCTCCGGCGCGGTGATCCACGCGCTCCACGGCGAGCAGGACATCCGCAACATGGGCGGCCTCAAGGCGGGCCTGCCGATCACGTACTGGACGTTCCTGATCGGATCGCTCGCGATCGCCGGCGTACCCGGGCTGGCCGGCTTCTTCAGCAAGGACGAGATCCTCTTCGAGACGTTCGCGGGCGGCCACCGCATCCTGTGGACGATCGGCATCATGACGTCGCTGCTCACGGCGACGTACATGTTCCGGCTCGTGTTCCTGACGTTCCACGGCGAACGCAGGGAAGGTGCGATCGCGATTGGAGGCGGTGCGATTGCGCGCGACGCCGGTGCGATCTCGCACCAGGACAGTGCAAGCTCGCACCAGGACAGTGCAAGCTCGCACCAGGACAGTGCGATCTCGCACCAGGACAGTGCGATCTCGCACCAGGACAGTGCAAGCTCGCACCAGGACAGTGCAAGCTCGCACCGACATAGTGCGGGATCGCACCTGCACGACGCCCCTGCCGCAATGGCGTTCGCGCTGATCGTCCTTGCACTTGGTGCCGTCCTCGCCGGTTACGTGGGCGTGCCGCGCGGGCTGGGCGGTCACAACGCGCTCGGCGCGTGGCTCGAGCCGTCGTTCAAGGCGCACGCCGTCACAACGCTCGCCGATGCGCAGGTGACCTCGCCGGAGGAAGCGCAGGCCGAGGGAAGCGCCACCAGCGGGGAAGGCCTCGAGCTGTCGCTGATGGTGGTCTCGAGCATCGTCGCGCTCGTCGGCATCGGCCTCGCCGCGTTCGTCTGGCTGAAGCGGCGCGAGATCGCGGATAAGGCGGCGCAGGCGTTCCCGGGGCTGTACGAGCTGCTGTTGAACAAGTACTACGTCGACGAGATCTACGACGCCTTGATCGTGCAGCCGATCCGCATCGTGTCGCAGGAAGGGTTGTGGCGGGGCGTCGACATGCACGTGATCGACGGCGCGGTGAACGGCACAGCTTCGATCGTCGACAGCGGGTCAACGCTGCTGCGACGGCTGCAGAGCGGATCGGTGCGCGCGTACGCGGGCTCGCTCTTGATCGGCGTCGTATTGATTCTCGGTTATTACCTGTGGAGATAGCCGACACGGGAGGGCGGGTCCTTGTGGACCCGCCGGTGAGACGGGAGACGGATTGAACGTTCCGCTGTTATCGATTTCGTGGCTGCTGCCGGTCGCCGGCGCGGGGCTGCTGCTGCTGGTTGGCAATGCCGACCGACGCCGCAACGGCCTGATCCGCTGGCTGACGCTGGCCATCTCGATCGCCGTCTTCGCCGTGACGCTGGCGATCTGGGCGTCGTTCGACGGATCGTCGCCGGAGTTCCAGCTCGTCGAGCGGCATGCCTGGATCCCCGCGTTCGGCATCGACTACTACGTCGCGATCGACGGCGTCAGCCTGCTGCTCGTCGTCCTCACCGCCTTCCTGACCCCGATTGCGCTGCTGTCGTCGTGGGAGTCGATCGGTCGCAAGGTGAAGGAGTTCTCGATCTTCATCCTGCTGCTCGAGGCGGCGATGATCGGCGTCTTCCTCTCGCTGGATCTCTTCCTGTTCTACGTGTTCTGGGACGCGATGCTCATCCCGATGTATTTCCTGATCGGGATCTGGGGGTACGACCAGCGCATCTACGCCGCCATCAAGTTCATGCTCTACACGATGGCCGGCAGCGTCCTGATGCTCGTGGCGATCCTCGGGCTGGCGTATCTCCACAACGCGGCCGAAGGGTCCTACAGCTTCGACCTGCTGAAGCTCTACACGCTCGACATTGCGCCGAGCACGCAGGTCTGGTTCTTCCTTGCCTTCGCGGTCGCGTTCGCGATCAAGGTGCCGCTCTTTCCGTTCCACACGTGGCTGCCCGATGCGCACGTGCAGGCGCCGACGGCGGGCTCGGTGATCCTGGCGGGCGTCCTGCTGAAGATGGGCACCTACGGCCTCGTGCGCTTCGCGTTCCCGCTCTTCCCGGTTGCGGCGGCGTACTTCGCGCCGTGGATCGCGGTGCTCGCGGTGATCGGCATCATCTACGGCGCGCTCGTCGCGATGGTGCAGCCCGACATGAAGAAGCTCGTGGCGTACTCCTCGGTGAGCCACCTCGGTTTTGTCGTGCTCGGCATCTGCGCGATGAACGTGCAGGGGATGCAGGGCGCGGTTTACCAGATGCTGGCGCACGGCGTCAGCACCGGCGGGCTCTTCCTCATGGTCGGCATGCTCTCGGATCGACGTCACACGCGCCTCATCAGCGAGTTTGGCGGGCTGAAGAAGGTGATGCCGCACCTGACGGCTGCGTTCATGATCATCATGCTCGCGTCGATCGGCCTTCCGGGCCTGAACGGCTTCATCGGCGAGTTCCTGATCATGCTGGGCGCGTTCCGCTGGGATCCGCGTTATGTGGTGGGCGCCGGCCTGGGCGTGATCCTGTCGGCGGTCTACATGCTCTGGATGTTCCAGCGCGTGTACTACGGCAAGGTCACGCACGATGAGAACGTGACGCTGCCGGATCTGCAGCCTCGCGAATGGGCCGCCGTGGTGCCGATCTGCGCCGCCGCGCTCATCATGGGCGTCTTCCCGGCGCTGTTCCTGAAGCCGATGGAGCCGGCGGTGACCCGCATCGTCGAGCGGATGCAGAACACGCAAACTCTGCGGGTGAAGGACGAAATGCAAAATGCCAAATTCAAAATGCAAACAGTGAGTGCTTCGAGAGAACGAAGTGACAGTCGCGGCGCCTTCGACTCTGTTGTTCCGTAACGATCAGTGTTTGCACTTTGAATTTTGAATTCCTGACACATGTTCAACTCAGTGCTTGACGCCATCGTCCCGATGCTCTGCGTGACCCTGGCGGCGCTTGCCGCCATGGGCGCCGAGGCGTTCCGCGGCCGCGGCGAGCGGATGCCGATCGGCGGCCTCGGCATCGTCGGCCTGCTGGGCGCCGGCATCTCCTCGGCCCTGCTCTGGAACCGCAACGCCTCGAGCTTCGGCGTCATCGTGGCCGACAACTTCGGACTGTTCGTCACGCTGGTGCTCGTCGTGGTCGGCATCCTCACGATCCTGTTCTCGTCGCAGGTCGTCGAGCGTGACGGTCTGCCGGCGGGCGAGTACTACGCGCTCGTGCTCTTCGCCATCGCCGGCATGATGATGATGGCGACCGCCAGCGATCTGCTGGTGATCTTCATCGCGCTCGAAGTGTTGTCGCTCGCGGTGTACGTGTTGACCGGCATCCGGCGCGAGGATCCACGGGCCATCGAGGCGGCCTTCAAGTACTTCCTGCTCGGGGCGTTCTCGAGCGCGTTCTTTCTGTACGGGATCGCGTTCACCTTCGGCCTGACCGGCACCACGCATCTCGATCGCATCGGGTCGTATCTTGCGGCGCAGTCGCTCTCGGACAACCCGTTGATCCTCGTGGCGCTCGGCCTGCTGCTGGTCGGGTTCTCGTTCAAGATCTCCGCGGTGCCGTTCCACATGTGGACGCCGGATGCGTACGAGGGCGCGCCCGCCATCGTGACGGGATTCATGTCGACCGGCGTGAAGGCGGCGGCGTTTGCCGCGTTCGCGCGCGTGTTCCTCTCGGCGTTCGAGCCGTTCAGCGCCGACTGGGCGCCGGTCGTGTGGTGGATCGCCGCGGCGACGATGATCCTCGGAACCGTGGTGGGCGTGGCGCAGACGAACCTGAAGCGCATGCTCGCGTACTCGAGCATCGCGCACGGCGGGTATCTGCTGGTCGGCCTCGTGGCGGCGAACCAGGTCGGGAAGGCCGCGATCCTGTTCTACCTGCTCGCGTACGCGGTGACGAACCTCTCCGCGTTCGGCGTCATCGCGCTTCTTGGCTCGCGCGACAAGCCGAACGACGAGCTGCGCGACTACGCGGGCCTCTGGCAGACCCGTCCCGCGCTCTCGGCGCTGATGACCGTGTGCCTGCTCTCGCTCGGCGGCCTCCCGCCGACCGTGGGCTTCATCGGCAAGTGGTACATCTTCAGCGCCGCCGTCGGCGCCGGCTACTACGGCCTTGCGATCATCGGCGTGCTGACGAGCGTGATCTCGGTCTTCTTCTACCTGCGGGTCGTCGTGATGATGTACATGCAGGATCGCGGCGCCGACGCGCCCGTCGTGCAGATCAACGCTGTCAGCATGGCCGCGCTGACCGTCGCGATTGTCGCGATCTTCTACCTCGGCATCCTCCCGACCCGGGTCCTCGACCTCGCCACCCAGTCGATTTCAACGATTTTCTAGGTTCGAGCGCCTCCCCGCCTCCCCGCCGCCCGGGAAGCCCCGGTTTCAGGTACCCCTTGCGTACAGGGAGCGAGTAGGCACACAATCCTTCCGCGCTTCGCAGCCATCACCTCTCGGTAGCGTTTCCCGGGCCAATGAATTTCCTTCCACCTCGTGGAAGAAAGGCAGGCGGATATGATCGGGCGCTCGCGGCTTTTCGCAATGACCTCGCTGGGTCTTGCTGTTGTTCTCGTCCTCGCAGTCGGCTTCGTCGGCGGACGTCCGGTGGCCGCGCAGGCACCTGCCGCGCAGAACGCGCCGCCGGCCGCTGCTCCGGCCCCCGTGCCGGGTCCCGGCGACAAGACCGACACCTTTTTCAAGAACGTCAAGGTGCTGAAGGGGCTGCCGGCAGAGCTGATGCAGCCGTCGATGCAACTCATCGAGATCTCGCTCGGCGTCCACTGCGTCTACTGCCACGATAACGATGGGGCCAAGCGCGAGCTCGACACGAAGCCGCAGAAGGAAATCGCGCGGCGAATGATCACGATGACCCAGGACATCAACAAGACGATGTTCAACGGCACCAATCGTGTGACGTGTTTCACGTGCCACCAGGGCCACACGAAGCCGGGACAGGTCGTGCCGTACAACGACGAGCAGACGCGCGAGCTGACGGCGATGCCGATCGCAGCGGTGATGGCGCTCAACACCGGCACCCAGCCGCCGACGACGGACCAGCTGATCAACAACGCCGTGAACGCGATTGGCGGAGCGAACAACCTGTCGCGGGCGAGCGGTCGCGTGCTGAAGGGCGCGGTGACGAACCTGGCGCACCTCGACGAAGTGCACACCGAGCGCGCGGTCACGTCGGTGACGCCGTTCGACGTCTACGTGAAGGGCAACAGCCGGATGACGGTGCAGCACAACATCAACGGCGACGCGCTCAACACGTACTCGGCCACCTCCAGCTGGCTCCAGGCCGGCAACGCCCCTGCGCGCGCGCTGCGCGCCGATGAACGCGAAGCCGCCCGCATGGAACAGGCCGTGCTCAACCCGGCCGACTTCAAGACGTTCCTCACGGGCCTGAAGGTGGCCGGGCAGGAAAAGGTCGGCGAGCACACGACGTGGGTCGTCGAGGGCAAGGGACAGACCTTGAGCGACGTGAAGCTCTACTTCGATCGCGACTCCGGGCTGCTCCTCAGCATCGCCTGGCAGCAGCCGTCGTACTTCTGCTGCCACCAGTTCCGCATCGACTACGACAACTACAAGATCGCCGGCGGCGTGCGCTTCCCGACGAAATGGACCAACAACGGACCGCGCCAGACGATCCTGGTCTACGAGATGGACACGGTGCAGGTGGACAATGCGATCGAGGACGCACGGTTCATGATGCCGAGAGCCACGGCGCAGCGCTGAGTCGAAATTGAAGCGAAATCGAAATTGAAGCTCTAAGATTTCACGATTGAAGACTGTTGAAGATTGTTGATTGCCCGATTGTCCGAATTGAATGTTGATTGGCGCGCGCGCCAATCCTGAACTCCGGGATTCAATTCCTGCAATCGCCAATCGACGTTCGGCAACAGTCTCCAATCGTGCAATCGCCAATCATCAATTCCCCGACACGTCCTGTGTCAGAATGATCCGGCGTGGCCGACGCCGCCGCTGAAATCGATCGCGAGCTGAACACGCTCGAAGCGGAGCTCAAACGCCTCGAGGCGGAGTACAACATGTTCTTCGCCGGGAGGCTGCCCAGGCCGCCGTGGGAGACGCGCGGCCGCGTCGAGGCGATGGTCAAGCGGCTCGATCGCATGCACATCGGCAACACCGGCGGCCGGTTCCGCTTCAGCACGCTCCAGTCCCGCTACGCGACGTTCATCGATCTCTGGGATCGCGGGCTGCGGGCGCGCGAGGAAGGGCGGCCGGGCCCGTTCGCCATGCAGCGGCCGGTCATCGACGAGCGGCCAAAGCGTGTACCCGATCACATCCTGCACGTCACGACCTTCAGCGACCCGCTGCACGAGATGGACAAGCTGCACGATCTGTACGACAGCCTTGTCGAGGCGCGGCGCGAGGTGGGCGAGGACGCGATCCCGTTCCACAAGTTCGCCGATCTGATCAAGACGCAGGTCTCGACGTTCAAGAAGAAGGGGAGCGGGGACGTGGCGTTCCGCGTGGCCGTGAAGCAGGGCAAGGTTGCGTTCACCGCGCGGGCGATGAAGGGACTCGATCCGGATTCAGAAGGTTGAGCGGACGCGTGAGCCGGGGGGAAGGAAGTGAAGCCCGGCGCCGCGGAACGGCGCCGGGCAGGTCGTGAAGTGATTCTAGGCTTTGGTGACGTTCCCTGCCTGCGGGCCTTTCGGGCCGTCGACGATCTCGAACTCGACCGCCTGACCCTCTTCCAGGGACCGGAAGCCGTTGCCACTGATGGCGGAGTAATGAACGAACACGTCGCTGCCACCCTCCCGCTCAATGAAACCATAGCCCTTGGCGTTGTTGAACCACTTGACCTTGCCTGTAATGCGCATCGTTCTTCTTCCCAGCTTGCTAGGCGGGCTGCCGCGACTGGCCGACCCGCTCGTTCACGTGCACGCGAAAACCGCAGATGAGCTTCCGGGCACAAAAAAAGACCGCGAGTGCTTGCGCGGCCTCGACTTCTACGTCCAGGGAACGCCCCTCAACGCAGCGCTATCCTAAGCATCCGTTACATTCGTGTCAAGGTCCACGAGCCGGAACCATCGTTCTTTCAACACGATCGGTCTGGTACTCCCACAACCCCGAACCCGTGAACCCGGGAACCCGTGCACCCGGGAACCCGGGCACCCGGGAACCCGGGAACCCGGGAACCCGAGCACCCGAGCACCCGGGAACCCGAGCACCCGAGCACCCGAGCACCTGAGCACCCGAGCACCAGAGAACCAGAGAACCCATTTCATGCCCCGAGCGTTAATCAGCGTTTCCGATAAGACCGGCCTCGTCGAGTTCGCGCGCGGCCTGGCCTCCCGCAGCTTCGAGCTGGTGTCGACCGGCGGCACGGCGAAGGCGCTGCAGCAGGCCGGGCTTGCCGTCATCGGCATCTCCGACGTCACCGGCTTTCCGGAAATGATGGACGGCCGCGTGAAGACCCTCCATCCGCTCGTGCACGGCGGGATCCTGGCGCGGCGCGCGCGGCCCGACGATCTCGCGTCGGCGGCCAGGCACGGCATCACGCTCATCGATCTCGTCGTCGTGAACCTCTATCCCTTCGTCAAGGCGGCGGCGAATCCGGAGACGCCGTTCGACGGGCTCATCGAGGAGATCGACATCGGCGGGCCAAGCCTGGTGCGCGCGGCGGCGAAGAACTTCCAGGACGTGATCGTGGTCGTGGCGCCGGCCGACTACGGCACGGTGCTCGAGCAGCTCGACCGCGCGGGCGGACCATCGCCCGAGTTCAGGTTCGACCTCGCGCGCAAGGCGTTCGCGCATACGGGGAGCTACGACACGGCGATCGCCTCGACGCTCGCCACGATCACCACCGACGACGACGGATTCCACCGTCCGCCGAAAGACAGTGGAGGCCGGGTCCTTTCGGACCCGGCGCCGGCAACCCTGACGCTCAGCCTGCGGAAGCTGCGCGACCTGCGCTACGGGGAGAACCCGCATCAGAAGGCGGCGTGGTACGCCGAGGAGGCAGCCGGCCTCGGCAACGCGCAGGTCCTCCAGGGCAAGGAGCTCTCGTACACGAACCTGCTGGATCTCGACGCGGCCGCGCGCATCGTCCTCGAGTTCAGCGAGCCGGCGGCGGCGGTGATCAAGCACACGAACCCGTGCGGCGCAGCGACCGGCAGCAGCGCGGGGGACGCCTACGTGCGCGCGCGCGAGGCGGACGCCCTCGCCGCGTTCGGCGGCATCGTCGGCGTGAACCGCCCGATCGACGCGGCCGCGGCGCAGGCGATCGTCGCGACCTTCATCGAGGGGGTCATCGCGCCGGGCGTGGACGATGAGGCACGGACGATTCTTGCGGGGAAGACGAACATGCGCGTGGTCACCGCCGACTTCGCGCGCTTCGCGCAGGGCGGCGGTCGCGAGCTGCGCTCCATTCTCGGCGCCGCGCTGATGCAGTCGCGCGATCGCGTCACCGAGGCGGCGCAGCCGTGGCCCTCAGGGGATCTTCGAGTCGTGACGAAGCGGCAGCCGACCGCGGAGGAGTGGCAGGCACTGCGATTCGCGTGGCGGGTCTGCGCGCACGTCAAGTCGAACACCGTGATCTTCACCGCCGCCGATCGCACGCTGGCGGTCGGCGCGGGTCAGATGAGCCGCGTGGATGCGGTGAAGGTGGCGCGAATGAAGGCGGAGACGATCGGGCCGGACGCGCTCAGAGGATCCGTCGCCGCATCGGACGCGTTCTTTCCGTTCCGCGACGGTCTCGATGCCGTGGCGGCCGCCGGCGCCACGGCAGTCGTGCAGCCGGGCGGCTCCGTGCGCGATCAGGAAGTGATCGCGGCCGCCGACGAGCACGGCCTCACGATGGTCTTCACCGGCCGGCGCCACTTCCGGCATTAGGACATCGCGGCGCGAACCTCTATCGCGGCGCGGACCTTTATTGCGGCGCGGACCTTTATTGCGGCGCGGACCTTTATTGCGGCGCGGACCTTTAAGGTCCGCGTACGTGGGGGCCGGCTTCAGCCGGCCCGGGTCGACGGTCGTAAAGGCGGACCTTTAGGTCCGTCTGATCTCCGCGTGGCGATCACGGCCGGCTTGCGCTGCCGGCCTCCGGTTCGACGACGCGGAAAAACGCTCGCGGCGGCCCGAAGACCTGCTTTGAGTTCGAAGATGCACCCAACGGAGTTTGGCCGGACTCGATCTCTAAAGCCGCCGCGGCGTTTTACAGTCTCACGTTTGTCGCGTCGCTCACAGTCGGCCGTCATCGCAAGCCGGCCATGCTCGCTACGTATGCGTTGACGGGCTTCTCCCCCTTCGCGACTTCTCGGGAGCGATCAGCGCACTCGATAAGCCGCCACGTGCAGGACTTCTTCCGCGATGGACGTGAGGCATTCCTGCGTTATGCTGCGAGCCGAGCAAGAAACGTCGGAATAGACTGGTCAGTCTACTTACAGGCTAGCCGGGCAGAATGCACTTACAGATCGCCCATTGTTCGGTGATGGATTGCGAGTTCGTCACACGTTGTTTGGCCTGACGGAGAAGACACCATGAAGAAGCTTGCCTCCGTCGTTTGCATG
>JAHFUO010000114.1 GCA_023265015.1 Acidobacteriota bacterium
CGCGTTCGGCACCGGGCGACGCCGAGGACATTGCCTTTCTCGAGTCACGCCGGAAGAGCTCCACATAATGCGCTGGAGCTACTCGAAGGCGTCGCCCGATGGCGATCGATCACTGTGTGTTACCGCCGCCCAGCCGGATCTCCTCCTGTCACCGGCGGCGCCGCGGCGGCCCGGAGCAGCTGCGCCATCCCAGAGAACAGCGCTGCCAGCGTCGACGCGGACTCGGGCGGCGCCTCGATGAGCAGCCCGCCGCTCGCGGTGTGCCGGACGCGCAGACTGGACACGAGGCGCTCGATGTCAGTATCGGACGGGATCGGCTCCGGCCCCGCGGCGGCTGCGCTTGGCCCGTCACCCGACTCGTCCCCCGCCGCCACGACCGCCTCGATCTCGCGCTCCGCGCCATCGTCCTCTGGAACACTGACGTCCTCGGGGTGGACTGGAGCAGGTGTAATCGCCGGCCCGACGATGCGCTCGATCCGGGAGAGAAAACCTCCGGCACGCTCGAAGGTCACCTCGTCGGTCGTCCCATCGAACAGTCCGGTGAAGAACGCCTTCTTGGACCCGACGAGATCCGCGATCCGCGACTCAATCCCGGGCTCGCTCACCAGGTTGTAGACGTCGATCGGGCGGCGCTGGCCAAGCCGGTGGATCCGGCCGATGCGCTGCTCGAGCACGGCGGGATTCCAGGGAAGCTCGATGTTGATGCAGGCGCTCGCGGCCTGCTGCAGGTTGAGGCCGACGCCGCCGGCGTCGGTGGCGAAGAGCACGCGGCAGGCAGGGTCGTCGTGGAAGTCCACGAGGTTCTTTGTGCGCTGCTTCTGACCCTCCGCGCCGGTGAAGAACGTCGGGGTGACGCCCTCGCGCGCGAGCAGGTGGCGCGTCGCCCAGTGCGCAAGCCGGAGCATCCGCCGCCACTGGCTGAACACCACGACCTTGCGCCCTTCGGCCAGCGCAAGCTGGCCGATCAGCTCGCGCAGCTCCACGAGCTTCGGGCTCGCAAGCCCCCTCAGCGTGGAGTCCGTGGGCCGCTCGATCCGTGACAGGTCCGGCCAGATCTGCTCGAAGCGCAGCTGGGCTAGACCGTTGGCGATGATCCGCTGCGTGGTGAGCAGCGACATCAGACGCAGGAACTCCGCCTGCGCGAGGGGACGCCGCTTCGCGCGGCCGAGGATCTGCGCGATCGGCAGATGGAGCGCGTCGTGCTCGTCCATCTGCTCCGCGGTCATCTCGATGGGAATCCGCGTGTCGGTCCGCGCAGGCAACTGCCTCAGCACCTCGTGCCGCACGCGCCGGACCATGCAGGTGGCCAGACGGCTCCGCAGCGTCTCGAGGTTCCGGGCGCCGCCGATCTCCGCCTTTCCATCCACGGGCGTGGTGTGCCATGCGGCCAGGCGCCATTTCGGCTCGAGCGCGAGGTCGTCGACCCACTCGACGATCGACGCGAGCTCGTCGAGCCGGTTCTCCATGGGGGTGCCGGTGAGCACGAGACGGTACGGTGGATCCAGGCGCTTCACGGTGAGCGCGGTCCTGGTCGCCCAGTTCTTGATCCGCTGGGCCTCGTCGAGCACCACGATGTCCGGCGTCCACTCGCGAACGATGTCGACGTCGCGAATGAGCTGCTCGTAATTCCCCAGGAGGAATCCGCGCCGGCACGCCTCGAAGGCGGCGCGGCGCTCGGCGGGCGTCCCGTCGACGACGGCCGCAGGAGCGTCCGTGAAGGCCTGCCACTCACGAAGCCACTGCGGCTTCAGCGCCGAGGGGACGACGAGGAGGCCACGACGGACGCGGCCGGTGTGCCAGAGGGCGTGGCAGGCGGCAATCGCCTGCGCGGTCTTGCCGAGGCCCATGTCGTCGGCCAGGAGCAGGCGTCCCTGCTCGAAGAGCCGCTCAACGCCGTCGTGTTGATATGGGTAGAGTGATTGCTTGAGGGTCTGCAGCGCACGGTGCAGCGGCTTCCGTGCGCTCGCGGTCTGGATCTGGGGCGCAAGTCGCGCGCGCTCTTCCTGCAACACCGCGTGCAGTGCGGGCTCATCGTCGCCGTCGCGGAGTGCGGCGAGCAATCGACCGACGAGCGCCAGCCTCTGTCGCGACGCTCCGGGAACCGTGACCGTCCAGCCGTGTTCGCCTGCTGGACGCAGCCAGCGCCGCAGATCGCGGTCGGGTGTGCCGTTCACCCAATGAATCCGCGCCAGCCAGTCGCCAGGGCCGGTCAATGGACGGACGGGATCCCAGCGCAGGGGCGCGGACGCGGGATCCGACTCGCGCACGACATCGCCGCGACGCCGCTTCGAGACCACGTCCGCGAGGACGGCGATCAGGTGCTTGCACAGCCCGAGCGAGTTCCGGAGGAAATCGGCGCACTCGCAACTACCGTCGAGCGGGTCGATCCGACGGAGCAGCGTGCGGTACGGCCGTGCGAGCGACCCACGGCGCCGCGTGGCGTACAGACCCTGCAGCCGACCACGTGGTCGTCCGACGATCTGAATCTCGTCCGTGTGCGTGGACGCGCACCGGCGAAGTACCGCGTCGAGCGCGTCGCGCTGGACCGGCCAGTCGCCTCCCTGAGTGACAGACAAGACGTGGCGCACAATCTTCTCAGGCGGCACGCCGCCAGTCCGCCGCTGTGCGCGCGCGAGCAGCGTCTGATAGGCCTCGCTCTCGGTGTTGGCGATCGGTTCGGACTGAGTTGAAGGACGTGGCATGTCTTCCCCGTGTCTGGGAACTCGAATTTGGCGGCTGCGAGTCGCCGTATTCTTTCACGGGCGCGATCGAGCGGAACCGGGCGTCATTCGAGGTCGGGTACCGACAGCGCGAGGACGGCATCGCGACCAAGCATGGGGTCCACGGCGACGAGGCGTTGTGCGCTGCGATCCGCCGCCAGCGTGAGTCGCCGATTGATCACATCGAGCTGCGGCGTCGCGCTCCCCGCTTATTTGAGGCCGAGAAACGATTTCGACAGCACGCCAGAGCACGCAAGAACCCACTACGCCAGCTAAGTTATTGAAAATAAAGAGCTGAGATTGGCGGAGAGGGTGGGATTCGAACCCACGTGCCGCTTACGCGACAAGACGCTTTCGAGGCGCCCCCGTTACGACCACTTCGGTACCTCTCCGGGTTACATTTCGTGCGCCGAACCCGAGATTATAACCCGCTGCCACCGCCCTCCGTGACCGGCGCCCCGCTTGTCCCGGTCCGTTTTTCAAGGAAGAACCGCTGGATGAGCTCGCGCGCCTCCTCGTCGAGCACACCGCCCGTCACCGCAAACCGGTGATTGAGCCCCGGCGTGTCCAAGGCCCGTAACGTAGAGGCGAGCGCACCAGTTTTGGGTTCCGTCGCCCCGTAGATGACCGCCCGCACCCGGGCGTGCACGAGGGCGCCCACGCACATCAGGCACGGTTCGAGCGTGACGTACACCTCCGCATCGGTCAGGCGGTAATTCCCGGCGGCCTGCGCCGCTTTGCGCAGGACGAGGATCTCCGCGTGCGCGGTGGGGTCGGACGACCCGATGGGCTTGTTGAACGCGCGGGCGACGATGCAGCCGTCGATGACGAGCACGGCGCCGATCGGCACTTCCCCCGCGGCGAGGCCGAGGCGCGCCTGCTCGAGCGCCGCCTCCATGAACTCCTCACGCGACATCGCGTCACGCTATCACAGCCGGCAGCAGGCAGCGGGCAGCTGGCAGCGGGAGCAGGCAGCGGGCAGCTGGCAGGCTTGTCGCGATGCTGCCTGCTGCGTGCTGCCGGCTGCGTGCTGCCTGCTGCGTGCTGCCTGCTGCCTGCTGCCTGCTGCCTGCTCTTATCTGCTGAAGACGACTCGCAGGTCCCGTGAGCCGGCGGTCGAGGCGCCAACCTCGCGCGTCCGTGATTCGTTCCGGATCGCCGCGCCGACGATGCGCCCGAGGTGCGGCGCCATCATCTGCACGAGGCGGCTTTGATCGTCGGTGAACTCCCTGGCCGAATATGCCGTCAGCACCCCCACCATTCGATCGCCGTCCATCAGCGGAGTGCTGAGCGCCCTCTTGAACTTCAGACCACGGTCGTGGAGATCGAGCGCGGCGTCCGAGTTCGTGATCGTCTGGCGTTGCGCCGCGACCCATCCGCTGAGCCGCCCTCCCATCGCCATTGACGTGCCGCGAAGCACCGAGGCGTGCTCGCCGGCGGCATGTCTCGCAACGAGGTGGCCTGACGCCGCGTCATGCACGTAGAACACGTAGGTCGTGTCTGAGAGGATTCGTGACAGGTGCGCCGTGGCGAGCGCCGTTGCGTCGGCAAACGTGGCCTCGCCTCCGAGGATCCGCGACAGGCTCACGATGGCGAGCAGGTCGTCGGGCGCCTCGCTGGTTCCGTTTTCGGGTCGGATAAAGCCGGCCCCTACGCCGGCCCCTGCAAACCCGGCGTACTGAGACGGCGACGGAGGCGGTGATGGCGGTGGAGGCTGACGCACGGCAATGGCGCGCCCGATCCTCGAGAACGCTTCCTGGTGCGGCACCGGTTCCATCGCTTCGACGGCGATGTCGCGATACACCTGCAGGAAGGTGTCGACCACCAGCGGGTCGTACATGGTGCCGCGGCGCTCCATGACAATCTTCATGGCCTCTTCATCGCTCAACGCGGGGCGGTACGGGCGATCCGACGTCAGCGCATCGTAACAGTCGACGACCGACAGAATTCGCGCGCCTATGGGAATCTGGTCGCCCTTGAGCCCGCGTGGATATCCGCTGCCGTCCCAGCTCTCGTGGTGCGCGCGCACGATCGGCACGACGGGATACGGAAAGTCGATCGACGAGAGGATGTCGGCCCCGACGTCGACGTGGAGCTTCATCTGCTCGAACTCGTGGGGCGTCAGCTTGCCGGGCTTGTTGAGGATGTGTTCGGGCACGGCGAGCTTGCCGGTATCGTGCAGCAGTGCGGCGGCGTTGATCGCCTTGATCGTGTCCTGGTCGTTGATGCCGAGCGCGTGGGCCAGGCCGATCGCAAAGCGCCGCACGTGCCTGATGTGATCGTGCGTGACGCCGTCCTTGGCCTCGATCGCGGTTGCCAGCGTCTCGATCGTCGACAGGTACAGCCGATCGACCTTCTGGACGTGTGCCTCCGCATCGCTGAGGCGGCCGAGAATCGATCGCAGCGTCACGTGCAGGACGAGCACCAGAGGCACGACCGCCGATGCCGCGAGGGCGCCCGCCGTCCGCATCACGATGACGAAGCAGAACGCCGCCGACGCGGCGGCCACGTAATTCACTGCGATCGGCGCAAGCCGCTTCCACACCTTCAGCAGCGGCACACGCGATTCGAGCGCAATCGCCTGCGCCGTCAGGCCGCAGTTCAGGCCGAAGTACACCGCGGTCATCGCCGCGAGCGGCAGGATGACGCCGGTGATCTGCATCGACGGGCTCAGCGCCGAGACGTCGCCCGCGAGAAACTGGAAGACGTGCGTGGCAGCCCAGAGCGACAGCGCGGGCTGCGTGGCGTTGAACAGCAGGCGCTGCAGGCCATAGCCGCGCCGCCAGGCGAGACCGGCGCTGTCGAGCCCCAGCGCTATCATCGCGGGCCCGGGCCCGAAGATCATCGCCGAGGCAATGAAGAACGTGTCGGACGCGGACACGAGCGCGCTGACGCCGGGAATTTTGACCGCGGACGCGCCGGCAAGCAGTCCGAACGCGGCGAACAGCAGCGCGTTCAGCGGGGGCGGCGTGATCACCATCCCATGCACGGAGGTCGCGATGGCCGCGACGCCCAAAACGATGACGGCTCCGACATGAATGTCGAGGCCGCTGAGTGCCGGGCGCCGGAGTGGTCGAGATGGCCTGCTCATCAGTGCGGGTCGGAGATGCCCATCAGTCGCCCCAGACGAGGTGGTCGCCCCAGACGAGGTGGTCGCCCCAGACGAGGTGGTCGCCCCAGACGAGGTGGTCACCCCACACGAGGTGCTGGCCGTCGGGCGAGGTAACGGCGTCGCCCCACACGATGTGATCGCTGGCGGTCCAGTACGAGGTGTCGCCGTACAGAATTCGCTTGGGCGTGAGCAGGCTGATCGGATTCGACGAGCCCACCAGATTCAGATTGCCCCAGGCGAGCTGCGCCGGATTGAGAAGGATGCCCGGCAGCTCGAGCATGTTGATGAGACGAATGTGCGAGCCGGAGTACAACCGGTCCTGCAGCGTGCCGGCATCCTGGAACGACACTCCACCGGATTGATCGAGCTGGAGGTTGAGCAGAGACGTCCCGAGATTCGAGTAGGCCTGTGCCTGTCGCGATGTCCAGAAGTTGGCGCTCCCCGCGCCCGCCGCCAGAAGGCCGCCGCCCCGCATATACGTGGAACCGATCTGCAGCAGGAACTTCACCTGCGCTGTGCTCATGCCCGGCGATGCCTGCAGCAGCAGCGCCGCCCCGCCACTGACCATCGGCGCCGACATGCTCGTTCCGCTCATGCGGAAGTAGCTGTTATTGCTTTGGCCGGCGACGTGTTCGGTCGGATAGTGCGCCGCGAGGTACGAGCCGTTCGCCTCGAGCGAGATGATCTTGTTGCCGGGCGCCGCGAGGTCCGGCTTGACGGCCATCTCGTAGCGCGTCGGGCCGCGCGACGAGTACGTGGTGACGGTGTCATCGTCGCGCGAGACCGTGCCCCGCGTGTTGATGGCGCCGACCGTGATGGCATAAGGCGAGTTGCCCGGAGATGCGATGCCGCCGAGGATCGGCGTGCCGTCCGGAAGCTTTCCCGTGTTGCCGGCGGCGGCGACGACGATGAGGCCCGCGTTCGCCGCCCGCTGCACTGCCTGGCATAGCGGATCGGTTACCGACGGCTCGGTCACCTCATGGCCGAGCGAGAGATTGATGATGCGAATGTTGTAGCGCGACTTGTTGGCGATCACCCAGTCGATGCCGGCGATCACATCGCTGGTATAGCCGACGCCGTCGTCGCCGAGCACGCGCACGTTCACGAGCTGCGCACCAGGCGCGATGCCGCCGGTATAGAGCGAGGTCACGCCCGACGCCGCCGACGCGCTGCCGGTGATGATGCCCGCGACATGCGTGCCATGACCGAATTCGTCGTTCGCAGGCTGTCCTTCAACCATGCTGACGCTCGCCAGCACGCGGCCGCTGAGTGCCTTATGCGTTGCGATGCCGGAATCGAGCACGGCGATCACGATGCCCTGGCCGTTCACGGCGGAGATGCCGCCGTATCCGAGAAGTCCGTCGCTCTTCCCTGCGCGCACCTGGTCGGCGGCGGTCGACACGTTCGACACGGACATCAAATCGGCGACCGGAAGATCGCCCGACAGGGTAGAGCTTCCTGCGTCCTTGCTCATCTCATCGAGCTGCCGCCGCGTCGCTTTCACGACGACGCCGTGCTCGAGGCGACGGACGACTCGAAGGCCATACCGCGCGCTCAGCGTCGCGGCCTCGTTCGGGTCGCCGGGCACAATCACCCGGACTGCAGCGCGCGATCGCGAGGCCCGGAAGTCCTGCAGGTCGCGCGACAGCGCCGCCCGGTGCTGGGCGTTGACGGTCGTCCGCGCGGGCACGAGGCCGGCAATCGCGGCGACGAGAAGGACGAGGAGAGCCGGTTTTCGTAATCTCATTGAAGTGCGCCGCGCCAAGACGTCGTGCACGTCCGGTTGTGACACATCGAGCGCCAGAGGGGCTGCAAGTGGCACACCGAAGAGCGCCGCAGCCGCCGATCATATTGACCATCAAGGACTTCGGCGCGAGGCGCATGAGGAACGGCGAATCGCCCGCACATCGTCATGTGCGCGAACGCGACATGTGCGGGGTGTGCGACCACGCGTTTGCCAGCGGTATCCCTTGAAGCGTCAACGAGTTGAGCGGGAGATCCGTGTTTGGAACACGGTTGAGCCGATTCGAGCCACGGGAAGCCGGGATTCGGCACTCGGGATCCGGGATTCGAACCCCGAGTCCCGAGTCCCGACTCCCGAATCCCGAGTCCCGAATCCCGAGTATCAGGCTACCGTGGCGGGCCGGCTGGTCGCCCGGTGTGACGTGCGCCGCGTCGAACGTTGAGCACGTTCACGATACGCTCTGCGCTGTCTATCCAGAAGAGGATGCGGTAGAGGGAACGGGCGCGCCCGTAGTGGAGCACGCGGACGGGGTGCTCTGGGTCGAAGCTTTCAGGCGCCAGCGGGCAGCGTTCAGGATAGCGATCGAGCGTGAGAATGGTCTTCTCCAGACCATTGAACCACCGGGCGCCCTGGTTGGGCGCGCGCGCGACAACCCACAAGTACAGCTCTTCGAGATCAGTCTCGGCACTCTTCGTCAACTCAACGCGGTATGCCATGCTTGCGGCGCAGCCGATCGAACGCGTCGCGCGCCGGCTTGGTACGGCCGGCCTTCACGTCAGCGAATCCACGTTGGAGCGCCTCAATCGTCTCCACCCGATCGAGCAGCTCCTGGTAGGCTTCGGCATCCTGGACCACAACTTCCGCGCGGCCGTTGATCGTCAGGACAAGCGGGTGACCGGTTTTCTTGAGTCGACCGAGCAGTTCGCCGGTCTTTCGTTTGAAGTCGCTCAGTGAGCGGATGTCGTTTGCGATATCGAGCATAAGATCCTTCACCATATTTGCATCAAATTTGATGATCTCACCGGGCGCTCGACGAGTCAACGTCG
>JAHFUO010000115.1 GCA_023265015.1 Acidobacteriota bacterium
AATCCCTAATCCCCGAAAGAGACGCCCATCATCCGCGCGGTCTGCAACAGGTCGTAATCGAGCGGCACCAGCTTCGTCCGCCCCACGACTTCTCCGAGCGGTACCGGCACGAGGTCGGGCGGATGGTTCGCGACCATCTTCCCGAACTGGCCGTGCAGAATCAGCTCAACGGCCTTGCCCCCGAACCTCGTCGCCAGCGTGCGATCGAACGCGGTCGGCGCTCCGCCGCGCTGGAGGTGGCCGAGCACGACATGGCGGGTCTCCTTGCCGGTCAGGCGTCCCAGTTCGTCCCCGCAGAGCTTCGCCGCGCCGCCAAGCCGCTCCGCGTGGCCGATGTGCGCTTCCTCGACGACGGACAAGCTGCCGCCGATCGGCCGCGCGCCTTCCGCCACGACGACGATGCTGAAGCGGGCGCCGCGCTCTTCGCGCGCCCGAAGGGATTCGGCGACTTTCGCGACGTCGTACGGGATTTCAGGGATGAGGATCGCGTCCGCGCCGCCGGCGACGCCCGCGTGCAGCGCGATCCATCCCGCGTAGCGGCCCATGACCTCGACCAGCATGATCCGCCGGTGTGCCTCGGCGGTCGTGTGCAGGCGATCGATCGCCTCGGTGGCAAAGCTCACCGCTGTATCGAACCCGAAACAGCTCGTCGTGCCGTAGATGTCGTTGTCGATCGTCTTCGGCACGCCGACGAGCGGGATGCCCTTCTTGTAGAACTCGTGCGCGATCGCGAGCGTCCCGTCGCCGCCGATGCAGATGAGCGCGTCGAGCTCCATCTGCTGGAACATCTCCAGCACGCGGTCGGCGTAGTTGAAGGTGCCCTTCGGCGTTTCGATCGGCTCTGCGAACGGATCGCCGCGGTTGACGGTGCCGAGGATCGTGCCGCCGAGGCGCAGGATGCCGGTCACGTCGCGCGGGGTCAACACGCGCGACCGCTCGGGATAGATCAACCCGTCGAAGCTGTCTTCGATCCCGATCACCGTGACGCCGGCGTTGGTCGCCGTTTTCACGACCGCGCGAATGACCGCGTTGAGACCGGGCGCGTCACCGCCGCCGGTCAGGACGCCGATTTTCTTGATGGTGGGCATGCGGGAGAGAGCGTCGTCGCGGTATCGAGTGTCGCGGAATCGAGTATAGCGCGGCCGTCCGCGCGTTGCCCCGCGTACGTCTGCGTGTTACACTTCGAGTTCGTGCCTGCGCAGATTGTCGCGTCCGTGATCGCGTCCCTCGACTACGCTCGGGACGCCCTGAGCGGAGCCGACGCGCGCGGGCCGAACAACATTCCACAATCGGGCGGCTAGCTCAGCTGGGAGAGCGCTGCGTTCGCAACGCAGAGGTCGGGAGTTCGAGCCTCCTGCCGTCCACCATATCCGTGTTGGCGGTTGGTGGTTGGTGGTTAGTGGTTGGTGGTTGGTGGTTGGTGGTTGCGCCACGAACCACTAACCGCCAACTACCAACGTCTACTGCTTATCCCACGACGTGACGTTGTTGATCGCCCGTCCCTGGGCATCCCTGCCGGTGGTGACGATCGTCCGTGTCTTGCCGTCCGCCGCGACGCTGACGCGTGATGTCGTCGTGATCCTTCCGTCTACCTTGCTGACCCACTGGTATGTGTTGTCGCTGATGCGCGTATAGATGCGCGTCGTCTTGGGGTCGGGTGCGCCTTTGTATTCGTACTCCTTGCCGTCAAACTTGTACGTGATGTCCGTGTGCAGCGGTTTGCCCTGCGCGTCGACGCCATCCGTGGTCGCGGTGACGCTGTCCTGCGAGGCCGTCTGCTTGGTGGTCTGACTTTTCGGCGCCAGCGAGGCCGGGGAGTACGTCGACTTCGCGAGGTTGAGCTTCCAGGTGCCCAGCCATGGGTCCGCCGACTGTGCCATCGCACTGACCCCGGTGCTGAGGAGAACCGCCAACGCAAACATCACGGGAAAAGTTGCTCTGCGCATGCCGCACCTCCTTACAGTGCGAGCCGAATGTCACAAGGATGAACCCCGCGCACTCTACCTCAGCGGGCAGCGTTTGATATAAGGATTTGTGTGTGGTGATATAGCAAGCAAGCTCCATTCATTGGTTCCGGGACTTTTCGTTCGTCTGCCGGGGAACGCGTGACGTGCTTCCCCGGCAGCGTTATCCCTCCATGAACGCCGACGATCGCATCCTCCGCAACCCCTTCGTAGCCCTCGCACCCGCCGACGACGGATATCTTGCCTACGACATCGAATCATGCCGGCTGCATCGCCTCAATCCGACGGCCGCGCTGATTGTTGAGCTCAGCGACGGAACCCGCACCGCGGCACATGTGTCGGCGCAGCTTGCGCCGCTGATCGGTGACGCCGGGATGGAAGGCTGCACGCGGTGGATGGAAGCGGCGGCTGCGGATGGTCTGCTGAAATCCGTGCGGGCGGGAAATCCCCTCCCCGCCGGACCATCACCCGACGAGTTCGCGTCGCTTGCCGCTGAGCTGCGGAGCGACGGCCATGTGCTCGCGGCCTTCGTCTGCCAGCACTTCGCGACTCTCCAGGTACCAGATGACGCCGATCAATGGGAAGCGCTGGGCGAGCTCGCGCACATCGTTGGCCGGCGGGACGATGCCCGTGAGGCATACGAGCGCTACACGGAGCTCGCGCCTGGCGACGCCGAGGTTGAGCAGATCCTCGTCGCGCTGCGCGACGAGCCGGCTCCGCCGCGCGCGCCTGACCGCTGCATCGTGCAGCTGTACGCCAGGTTCGCGGAGTTCTACGAGCAGAACATGTGCACCGACCTCGAGTATCAGGGCCCGGCGCAGCTGGCCGCGGCCCTCGAGGCCGACTTGGGATCGGTTGCAGATCTCGATGTGCTCGAGCTCGGTTGCGGCACGGGCCTGGCCGGGCAGCACCTCCGTCGCCGGGCCAGGCGCCTCGTCGGCATCGATCTCTCGCCCGACATGGTGGTTCATGCGCAGGCAACCGGCGTCTATGATTCCCTCGAGGTGGCGGAGATTACGGAGTGGCTCGCGCGTGCGGACACGCCGCAGTTCGATCTGGTCGCCGCGTGCGACACGCTCATCTACTTCGGCGATCTCCGGCAGGTGCTGATTCCGGCTGCAAACCACGTCCGCGCCGGCGGGCGGCTGGCGTTCACGGTCGAGCGCGGCGACACACTGCCCTTCCGATTGACCGACTCCGGACGATACACCCACTCCGAATCGCACATCCGAACGGCGGCGCAAGACGCCGGACTGACCGTGGCGGCCGTCACGGAAAACGTGCTGCGGTACGAGTACGGTGAGCCGGTGCTTGATCTCGTCGTCGTGCTGCGCTGCCCCGCCTGAATCAGGCGTAGCATCAGCGCATGCCCGACGCGCCCGGCCCGGCGTCGCCTCAAGTGACCCGCCTGTTGCTCGACTGGGGCAAGGGTGACCAGGATGCGCTCGAGCAGTTGATTCCGCTCGTTCACGAGGAGCTTCGACGTGTCGCGCGGCGTTATATGGCGCACGAGCGCGCCGGCCATACGCTCCAGGCGACCGCGCTCGTGAACGAGGCGTACCTGCGGCTCATCGACATCCGGCAGGTGCGATGGCAGAACCGCGCGCACTTCTTCGCGATGTCGGCGCGGCTGATGCGGCGGATTCTCGTGGACTTCGCGCGCTCGCGCCGTTACCAGAAACGGGGCGGAGGCGCCCAGAAGGTGTCGCTCGATGAAGCTTTGATGCTCTGTCCCGAGCGAGGCACCGATCTTGTGGCGCTCGACGATGCGGTGACGGCGCTCGCGGCGGTGGATCCACGCAAAGCTCGAGTCGTGGAGATGCGTTTCTTCGGGGGCCTCAGCGTCGAGGAAAGCGCTGAGGCCCTGCACGTGTCGGTTGACACCGTGATGCGCGACTGGAAGCTCGCGAAGGCATGGCTGCTGCGCGAGCTCAAGGGACAGACTGGCGACGGCCCGGCGCGCTAAGCAACACCGCGCCCGCCCTGATCCATTCGGCCTCTTCCGTCGTAAATGGCGAATCGCCGCGCGCCAGCCGCGCGGCCTCGCCTCGATCCCCGCGAATAATCGTCGCCGCTGGCGGTCCATCCGGCGGCACGGCCATCCCGGCAATCAAGCGCGCCATCACATAGGCGAGCGCGAGCGCGCTCGTGGAGTGATCGCCGACCGCCCGATACAGCACATGGCCCACGGCCATCAGCTCGTGTGTCGTTGTCGGCGAGTCGATTCCCAGCACACCCGGAAACAGCTTGTTGTGTTCATCACGCCGGAGGATCCGCAAATGAATGGTCATCGTGGGCTGCGTGTCGACATTCGTCGCGGAGGCCGCCCCGGATTGGCGCGTCGGGTTCGTCCATCGAAGGCTTATGCCGAGCGGCTCGTACACACGCGTCACCGTCCGTGTCGCCGCGTCGAGGATGCCCGATGGAACCACCCCGTAGTTGTGAACCACGACCAGGAGCAACGCACGGTGTCCTTCGTCAGGGTCCGGCGCCGCGTGGACACTCGCCTGCGCCAGCACCGCGAGAGCCCAGATGGTCAGCGATCGAGAAACGGCGTTCATGATGTCCTCCTTGCTGCAGTCGACCCGGCGAGACGCGCTCGCCGGGCGACCGCTGATTCGATGTGACCTGGTCTAGTTGGAGGCGCCAGTTCCAAGTTGGCGACTGTTGGCGGGGTAGATGAACTCGTGCCCGACGAACTCGCCGATTGGAAACCACGCCTTGATCGACGGCGTCATGCCTGCCGGCACTTCGTTGACAACAACCGGATGGTCGGCTCGCAGTCCCGCCGGACGCTCGACCGTCCGGGTGAATGCCGTCAGGTACACCTGCGCACGGTCGCGGCTCCTGACGCGAACCACGTCTGGGATCACCACCTCGAAGATGTAGGTGCCTGCGGGAAGGGCGACACCTGGAAGCGCAACGGGCGCGCTGAATGTGAGATACGTCGTGTGCTGTGCGTTGGCCTTTGCGACCGACGCCGCAGTCATCAGACCGAGGGCTGCCACCACGCACGAGACGAGAACGAATCTGGACTTCAACATGACCTCATCCTCCTGTTCACCCGGGGCCACCGGCTGAATGCCGCGTCCGGGTCTCATTTGTGAAGGCGGGAATGCGGGATGAAAACTGGCAGCAGCGCGAGATTTATTTCCGCGTGCCGAGGGAGTGCGTGAAGCGAACCTCAGTCCCCTTGACGAGGCTCAACCGGGAGATCGCTGTGTAGGTGGAAGAGATCTGTAGGCCCGATACGGTGCGGCAGCACGACCGTGCCGCTCCGTCCGGTCACTACTCGGATTTCGCCTGACGATTGAGCTTGCGGACTTCTGAACGAACGGTGTTGCCCGCGGCGGTGGCCGCCTGGGTTTCGTGCGCGCCCGTGGTGCCGTGCGTGCCGACTTGCTCGTAGAAGAAGTACATCGCCGAGTTGCTCGTGACCGACGGATCCCCAATCACTTCGATCGTGTGGCGCAGCTCGTGGCCAATCGATCCCATCAAGTCCCAGTCGGCCTTGCGGGTGTCGACTTTGACAAACATGAAGCGGTTCGATCCGGCCTTCGTGACGGTGACGAAGCAGGCACGTACCCCGTGGCCGCACTCGCCTTCGTTGACGTACACGTAGCTGTCGCTGGCCTCGATGGTCTCGACCAGGTGGCGGAAGGTCGCCGACCGCTCGGTCGCCTGGTGCATCAAGGCCACGATCGCGGGGCTCGAGGACCGCACGCGGGAACCTGAAGGAACGGTGACGGTGGTCTCTTCGGCAGCCGCGGTCGAGTGCGGCACCGTCAGGATTGCCCCCGCCGCCATCATCGCCATCGCCACGTTTCGCGTCGTCTTCGCCATGTCGCTTCCCTCCTCGCCAAGGGAGGCGGGAAACGGCGGTGAGAACTGGCAACACGATGGGAATCAACAGAAAAGCGGGGGTCCTGTGAGGGGAGAGAGAGGACCGGCTTACAATGCGGCTCGTCAACAGACATGGGAACCAGCCCTGATCGGTGGGCGACCGTCGAACGGCTCTACCACGCCGCGTTGTCCCAACCGGTTGCCGGGCGAGCCGCGTTTCTAGCGGAGGCCTGCGCGGGCGACGAGGAACTTCAGCGGGAGGTCGAATCGCTCCTGGAGCAGCCGGCCTCCGCTGAAGGTTTCCTGGATCGGCCGGCGGTCGTGGCGGCTGCACAGATGGTGAGCGCGACCAGAACGGCTGCGCTCACCGGGCGACGCATCGGCGTGTACCAGGTGCTGGCGCCGTTAGGCGCCGGCGGCATGGGCGAGGTGTACCGCGCACGCGACACGCGGCTCGGACGCGACGTCGCGATCAAGATCCTGCCCTCCGCCTTCACGTCGGATCCCGATCGCCTCGCGCGTTTCGAGCGCGAAGCACGGATGCTCGCCTCGCTCAATCATCCGCACATCGCTGCCATTTATGGCGTCGAAGACAGTGAAGGCATCCATGCGCTCGTGCTCGAGCTGGTCGAGGGCGAGACGCTCGCGGAGCGCATCGCCGGCGCAACGGGGCCCAAAGTAGGGCGGGTCCCGCGGAGCGGACCCGCCGGCGGCCTACCCGTAACGGAGGCGCTCGACATCGCGCGTCAGATAGCGGAGGCGATCGATGCCGCGCACGAGAAGGGGATCGTTCACCGCGACCTGAAGCCCGCCAACATCAAGATCACGCCGGAGGGCGTGGTGAAGGTGCTCGACTTCGGTCTTGCAAAGCTGGACGCCGGCGCAGGCGACGGAGGACTCACCGGGTCACCGACGGTGACGGTGGGCGGCACACGCGAGGGACTCATCGTCGGGACTGCAGCGTATATGAGCCCCGAGCAGGCGCGCGGGCTGGCGGTCGACAAGCGCACGGACATCTGGGCATTCGGCTGCGTGTTGTACGAGATGCTGACGGGGCACGTCGCATTCGCGGGCGAGACGATCTCTGACGTGATCGCCGCAATCCTCGGTGGAGAGCCGGACTTCGAAGCTCTTCCGCACGCCACGCCCGCGAATACTCGTCGTCTGCTGGAACGGTGCCTCGAGAAAGATCCAAGGCAGCGCCTACGTGATATCGGCGACGCGCGTGTGGAGTTGGAGGATCGCGACGCCCACCGCAGCGTCGAGGCGACGCCTGCGCGTCGCAGCTACGCCGTCGGTACTGCCGCAGTCATGGCGGTGGTTGCCGCAGTTGCGTTGGCCGTCGTCTGGTGGCGGCCGCGGCCGCAGGCGGGCGACCCGACCGCGACGCAGTTCACGTTCTCCGGGCCATCAGGGACGACGCTCGAACCCACCGCCGGCGTCCCGTCGCCGGACGGAAGCCGCATCGTGTTCGCCGCGCGCGCTGAATCGGGTGCGCCCGCGCTCTGGATACGACGGCGTGATTCCGCCGTGCCACAGCGGATTGCCGGGACCGAGGGCGCGACCGGACCGTCGTGGTCGCCGGACGGCCGCCATATCGCATTTCAGGCGGGCGGAAAGCTGAAAAGAGTCGAGGCATCAGGCGGCCCTGTCTTAACGATCGCGTCGATGGTGACCAATCTCGGATCCACCTGGAACAACGACAACGTCATCGTCTTCGCGCCTACGAACCGCACATCGCTGTATCGCGTCTCCGCGGACGGCGGAACGCCGGAGGCCATCACGACGCTCAATGCGTCACGCCGTGAGAATTCACACCGTTGGCCCGCGTTTCTTCCCGATGGGCGTCACTTTCTGTTTACAGCGCGAAGTGACGTCAAGGAGAACACGGCGATATACGTCGGAGACCTCGGGTCGAAGTCGACGATGCGCCTGCTGACCGCCCAATCGAACGCGGTGTACGCCCCACCTGGGTATCTGCTGTTCGCGCGCGAAAGCACGCTGATGGCGCAGCGCTTCGATCTCGATGCGCTGGCGGTATCGGGCGAGCCGTTTCCGGTGGCGCCAGGAGTTGAGCAGATCACGGCGAGCGCCCAGGCGCTCTTTGGCGTCTCGGCAGACGGCCGCGTCCTGGCCTATCAGCAGGCGCTCGATCGCAACAGTCGTCTCACCTGGTTCGATCGCGCCGGCAGGAGCCTTGGCGCGATCGGACCCGAAAAAGATTTCACGACTGATCTGCAGATCTCTCCGAACGGAAAACAGGCCGTTGTGGTCATCCCGGATCCCGACAGCGGCAACCGTGATCTGTGGCTGGTAGATCTGCGTACCGGCGGTCTCACGCGCCTGACGTCTCAACCTGCCAACGACTGGCAGCCGGCCTGGGAGCCCGACAGCGCTCATGTCGTATTCGCATCGGACCGCGACGGTACGTCACGCGTGTACCGGAAGGCGACGAGCGGCGCCGGAGAAGACGAGCCGATCGTGGAGCTGCCCGGTCGTAGCACGTTTCCGAAGGACTGGTCACCGGACGGCCGCTTCCTGCTATTTATCGCCGATCGCCCGTTGGGGAGCACCGACATCTGGGCAACCCCTCTCGGGGGCGGGAAGCCGTATCCGCTGATTGCCACGGCGTTCAGCA
>JAHFUO010000116.1 GCA_023265015.1 Acidobacteriota bacterium
CGAGGCGCGCGCGGATCTCCGCGTCGCGGCGCGAGACCCAGCCTGGCCACGCCGCCTGCAGAGTGCCCGCGGACTGTCCGGCGAATTCTTTTGGAAGGAGATCTTCGCGAAGGGACTGGAGGATTGGCTTGGCGTCGATGAACGGAATGTAGGTAACTGGGGATTGCGCGCTCACCGCCGTCACTGCGACGGTGAGCGCCGCGACAAGAGCGAATCTCACACCGGGGACTGGGGAACTAGGGAACAAAGGAACGCCCCTAGTCCCCTACCTGCCTACTTGCCTACTTGCCAACTTGCCAACTTGCCAACTTGCCTAGAAATGGAACCGGAACCCGAGCTGGCCCTGGCGCGGGTTCGCGACGCCGGTGCGGCGCGTCGACGCGTCGAGGTTGATCTCCTGCGGCGTGATCCTCTCGCGCCCCTGCTTGAACCCCTGGTTCAAGGCAGCGGTGGCCGCGTACGCCGCGAAGTCGTCATACGCCACGTACCTCCCGCCGGCGAGGCGGTACAGGTTCGCGTCGTACCCGGTGAAATTCACGCGGTTGAAGATGTTGAACATCTCGAAGAACACTTCCATCCTCGTGCGGCCGCCGGTCGGGAAGAACCGGGAGATCCGCATGTCAGCGGTGTAGGTCGCATCGCTGATCAGCGCCGTCCGCGGGACGCCGAACGGCCGGTCGGTGACCACGTTGTCGCCGTTGGCATCGAATGATGCGATCGTCAACACCGGAGAGCCGCTCTCGAAGTCGAGAATCGTCGAGAGCTGCCAGTCCTTTGCATAGATCGGCAACGACGCGGGCGTGAGGTAGACCGCCGACCCGCGGAAGTTGTTCGTCGTGCTCAGGACCGACTTCGAGAATTCGCACTTCACGCAATCGGAGTCTGACGGGAGCAGACGTGTCGAGACGTCCGACCCGTCATCCCACGAGTTGCTGTAGGTGTAAGAGCCTCTCAGCTGCAGGCCGCCACGCCGCGCCGTCAAGCCGACCGAGGCACCCTTGTAGCGGGTCCTGGTGACCATTGTGTAGGTGTAGATGTTGGCGTGCGTCGGGTCCGGCCGGACGCCGTCATTCGGCCGGTAGTTCACGTCGAACGGGATCGGCCCCGGAATGCCCGGCACCACGGCCCCGGCTTTGTAGACCGCGGCCGCCGGCGGGTTGATGTTCTGCGAGCGGTAGTCGCCGTCCCCCTTGTTCCACAGCAGGTTCGCCGACGCCGACAGCCACGACCCGAACTGGCGCTCGACACCGATATTCGCCTGGATTGACCGCGGCATCTGCAGGTTGCTCGGGTGGAAGAAGAGGCTGAACGGCCGCTTCTGAGCCTCGAGCACCTGCCGATACGACTGCGCCAGGCGCATCCGGCCGCCGTTATAGAACGGACTTGTTGGATTGTGCAGGCCGGCCCAGATGGCCGTGGCTTCCGTGGCCGGGAAATCGTACCGGGCGTAGCCGTCCACGCTGTTCGCGAACCCCTGCTCCATCTCGCCGTAGTGGGCGCCGCCATAGAACAGCCCGGTGGCTCCGCGCACAACCGTCTTGTCGTTCAACGAGTACGACATGCCGATCCGCGGCTGGAAGTTGTTCGTGTCGTTCTTGAACCCCTTCATGTAGCTGTTGCTGACGACCTTGGTGTCGAACTTGCCGGTGACCTGATTGAAGGCCGGTTCCGGGAGCTCGACCTTCGCGAGGTCGCTGGGAAGGTGATTCAGGTCGTAGCGGACACCGTAGTTGATCGTCAGGCTGCTCTTCGGCTGCCACTCGTCCTGAATGAAGCCGCTGTAGTTGTTGAGGCTGAAGTACGCGCCCGTCGATCCGAAGCTCTGAACGAATCCCGTCGCCAGCCCGGATCTGAACGCATTGATGTCGCTGAACCGCCACTCGCCCATGCCGTAGTAGAACGAGTACTGCAGGATGTCGACCCACATGTACTCGCCACCGAACTTCACCTGGTGCTTGTTGCGGTAGAGCGTCATCGTGTCCTGGAACTCGTAGTGCGTTTCCCAGCCGTGATTGTGCGGCATGGTCCCGAGCTCGCCGAGGCCGAACGTCCCGCCGGCCGCGCCGCTGATGACCAGGCCGGACTCCCAGTTATTGAGATTTTCGAACCCGCCGCGGTTCGGATACTTCGTCCGGCTGTCGTTGCGGAAGTATTGAGCGCGGAACGTGTTCAGCCGCTTGTCGGAGAACAGCGAGTTCAGCGATCCGCCGACGCGGTTCGTGAAGTTCCGCGACTCGGTGGTTCCATACACCGAGCTGCGCCCGTTGACGGCGCCCGCCGGGCTGAAGCTGCGGAACGTGCCTCCGGTGAACGTGAGCGTATGCTTCGACGAGAGGTTTACGTCGACCTTCACCTGCGTCGTCGCGTCGCGAGGAACGAAATCCGCCGCGGCGTTCGAATCGTTGTCCGGGATATCGGGGAACGCGAGCTGCCGGACGGTGGTGATCGCCGCCGGCTGCAGCGTCCGCAGCCGCTTGGTCTTCGTGTGCGTCGTGTCGAGCACGCCAAAGAAGAACATCTTGTCGTGCTTGATCGGGCCGCCCAATGTAAAGCCCGCCACCTCGCGGCGCAGATAGTTCGCTGCGTCGACCGGAAACGCTTCGATGGTCTTCCCGTCGGAGGAGACGCGCGTGTTGAACGGCGGCCTGTTGAACTGGTCGTGCTGCTGGTACCAGAATCCGTAACCGCTGTACTGGTTGGTGCCCGACTTGGTCACGGCGTTCGTCACGCCACCCGCCGCCCCGCCGTACTCCGCCGGGTAGCCCTGGGTGACGATCTGGAACTCCTGAATCCCCTCCGGCGTGATGCGGCCGAAGTCGCCGCCGCCGTTCAGGTTCTTGTTCGTCATCCCGTCGACGTTGAAGTTGTTCTGCTGGTTGCGGTTTCCGGACGTCGAGAAGCCGTTCGCGCTGCCGACAACGCCCGGCGTCAGCTGCGCGAGCGCGAGGTAGCTGCGGCTGACCATCGGCAGGTTGGTGACTTCATTCTGGTTGAACTGTGTCCCCTGCTCGGTCTTGGTCGTTTCGACGAGCGGCGCTTCGCCGGTGACGGTCAGCGTCTCCTGGAGCGATCCGACCTTCAACGCAATCGCCAGCCGCTGCTCGGCTCCCACGGTGACGGTGATCGTGTTCTTCGATGATGTGAAGCCGGTCAGCGCCGCCATCACGTCGTAGGAAGCAGGCGGCAACGCAGGCAGATTGAACTTGCCTTCAGCGTCGGTCACGGCTTCGCGCGTGAACCCGGTTGCCGGGTTGACGGCGGTGACGGTTACGCCCGGCAGGACTGCCTTGGTTTCGTCAGTCACTGTGCCAGCAATCGAGCCTTCGGCTCGACCCTGGGCGCGTGCGGTCCCCGCGAAAAGCGCGAGCACGGCAAGCGACGTCAAGAGCACACTTTCCCAAGACGGACGTGCGCGTCTGGTCATCGAAACCTCCAAAAACTACACAGAACTGGCGGCAGGCGGACCTGAAGGTCCGCCTCTACGCAATACAAACGGCGACTGGCGCATTCTCCCGCCAATGGCCTGCAAAACTCTACAGGCGATTGGTTGCGAGCGCAACACGCTGCAATGGAAAGGGTTGTCGCGGCCAGTGCCGGCATCATCCAGCAGCGGCACGTGGCCGTACGCCATCGAAGACGTGATCGAGAGAGGCGAGCGGCATCTACGACCCGTGCGCGCGGATCGCCTCGAGGAACCGGTCGCCGAGGTCCTCGGCCTTCCGGGCGCCGACGCCGCGGACCTCGAGGAGCGCCTCCTTCGATGCGGGCCGGAGCCGCGCCATCTCGCGAAGCGTGACGTCGTGAAAGATGACGTACGGCGGCACGCCGCGCGACCGGGCGATCTCCAGCCTCACTGCGCGAAGGCGATCGAACAGGGCCGGGTCGACATCCTGCCACGACTCCGTCTCGACCCGGGACTTCGCTCGCGGCACGCCTTTTCGCGGCGCCCGCTGTCGCGCCAGCGTGAGCCCCGGACAGCTCGTTTCATCTTTCAACAGCTCGAGCCCTTTCGGCGTCAGTCCGAGCACCGGGTACCCATCGTCAGTCATCTGCAGCAGGCCAACGCCGACCAATTGCTCGATGTACCCGCGAACTTCGGCGACCGAGGCGTCCGGCAGAAGGCCGAAGGTGCTCAACGTGCCATGGCCCCTGGCGAGCACCTGTTCGCTCGCGTCGCCGCGGAGGACGCTCGCGACGTGCAGGGCGCCAAACCGCTGGCCTACGCGGACAACGCACGACAGGATCTTGCGCGCCAGCACCACGGGCGCGTCAGCCGCCTCGAGCTCGTCGAGGCAGAAGTCGCACGCTCCGCAGCCGGCGCCTGGATAGCGATCGCCAAAATACTGGGCGAGATGCCGGTGCCTGCAGCCGACGGCGGTTGCATAGCGTTCCATCTGCCGCAGAAGACTTCGGGTCGCGTCGGTGAGCTCGCCATTCTGCTCGAGCATCACGCGCCACTTCATGAAATCGCCCGCGGAGTAAATCAGCAGGCACTCGGCCTCGAGGCCATCGCGGCCCGCCCGACCGGATTCCTGCTGGTAATGCTCGAGCGATCGGGGCGCGCCCGCGTGCACGACGAACCGCACGTTCGATCGATCGATGCCCATCCCAAACGCGACGGTGGCGACAATGACGTCGATCCGCTCGCTGAGGAACGCATCCTGGTTGCGGCTCCGCTCTCCGTCAGACAGGCCGGCGTGATACGGCCGCGCCGGGATCCCGTTGTCGGTGAGCCACGTGGAGAGCGCATCGACCTCGCGTCGTGACGTGCAGTAGATGATCCCGGCTTCGCCGCGATGCCGTCCCAGGACGTCGAGCAGCTGACGCTTGAGCGTCGCACGCGGCAGCACGCGATAGAGCAGATTCGGTCGATCGAAGGAGCCAACGAACTCGACCGGGTCGTTGAGCGCGAGCTGCGTCGCGATGTCCCGCCTCACGCGCGCAGTGGCGGTCGCGGTATACGCGTGCACGCCGATACCTGGCAGCATCCGGCGCAGTTGTCCGAGCTGCCGGTACTCCGGCCTGAAGTCATGCCCCCACTGGCTGATGCAATGCGCTTCGTCGACCGCCACGAAGCTGATCTCGCACGACGACAGGAGCTCGAGGAACGGGTCGCTCCCTTCGCCGACGAGCCGTTCCGGCGACACGTAGAGAAGGCGGTAGCGGCTTTGTCGAAGTCCGGCAATGACCGTGGACTTCTCTTCGCCGGACAACGAGCTGTTATACAGGCCTGCCGGCACGCCGTTGCCAACCAGCGTGTCGACCTGGTCCTTCATGAGGGAAATCAGCGGTGAGACGATGAGCGCCAGGCCCGGACGAACGAGGGCAGGCGCCTGGAAGCAGAGCGACTTGCCGCCGCCGGTCGGCAGCACGACGACCGAGTCACGCCCGTCGAGGATCGCCTCCATCGCTTCGCGCTGGAGCGGGAGGAAGGAGGTATATCCCCAGTAACGGGCGATGCAGTCCTGGAGATCCGATGTCACCCGACAAGCGGCTTCACGCCCGCGCGGAACGCCTCGTCCTTCGTCGCGTAGCAGAGCCCGTCGGGATCGACCCAGCTGAACTCGGCGTCGAGCATTCCTCGTATCCTTACGGGCGTAGAGGCGGACCTTCAGGTCCGCCTGACTTACACATTGCACCGCATGGATATGCGATCGGACCGGGTGAAGTCAAATGGCCGGTGAACTGATGAGCGCTGTCCTCGATCGATTTATCCGGTACGTCCAGTACGACACCCAGGCTGACGAGTCCTCGACGTCCTATCCCAGCACCGACAAGCAGCTCGTGCTCCTGCGGGACCTGGCGGCGGAGCTGCGCGAGCTGGGTCTGCACGATGCGGCCATCGATGCGCATGGGTACGTGACCGCAACGGTGCCGCCAACCTCGAGGAAGCGCGTGCCGGCAATCGGGTTCATCGCGCACGTCGACACGTCGCCAGAGGTCAGCGGCGCCAACGTCACGCCGATCGTCCACCGGAACTACGACGGGCGCGACCTCGTGCTGCCGGACGATCCGTCTGCAATTCTTCGCGCGGCCGATTGTCCTCCGCTCGCCGATCGGATCGGCGATGACATCGTCACCGCGTCGGGACGAACACTGCTCGGCGCCGACAACAAGGCAGGGGTCGCGGAGATCGTCACGGCGGCCGAATACCTGCTCGCGCATCAGGACATTCCGCACGGACCCATCCGGATCGCCTTTACCCCGGACGAGGAAGTCGGCCGCGGCACGAAGTTCTTCGACGTCGCGGCGTTCGGCGCGTCATGCGCCTACACGATGGACGGCAGCACGCGAGGCGACCTCGAGTGCGAGAGCTTTTCCGCCGACGCGATGACCATCACCTTCGTCGGCTTCAACACGCACCCGGGGTACGCGAAAGGCACGCTGGTCAACGCCATCAAAGTGGCCGCCGACTTCATCCATCGATTGCCGCGCGAGATGGCGCCCGAAACGACCGAGGGGTACGAAGGCTTCGTCCATCCGTACGTGCTGCAAGGCGGCGGCGAAAGGAGCTCGGTCCGGCTGATCATCCGCGATTTCAGGACCGCGGCGCTCGAGGACAAGGCGCAGATGCTCGAGCGGCTCGCGCACGAGGCCGCGAGCCACTACGGCGCCCGCGTCGAGATCGCCATCGAGGAGCAGTACCGGAACATGCGCGAGGTGCTCGACCATCATCCGCAGGTCGTCGAGTACGCGCGCGAGGCGATCCACCGGGCCGGGATGGACGTACGTGAGCGGCCGATCCGGGGCGGCACGGACGGCTCGAGGCTCGCGTTCATGGGGCTGCCGACGCCGAACATCTTTGCGGGCGAGCACAACTTCCATTCACGGCTCGAGTGGGTGTCGGTGCAGGACATGGAGAAGGCAGTCGAGGTCATCGTGCACCTTGCGAGGATCTGGGAAGAGCGCGCCTGATGAGATCCGGCCTACGAGGCGAAGGGCCTCTCCATCGTCGCCCTCGCGTCGAACGACGTGAAGGTGTCCCCGCGGACCCGCCCTACGACCGCCTGGCCGCGGCGCGGCGCGCCTTTTCCTCACGCTGCTTCTGCTTGCTCACGAGCGCTTCCTCGCGAAGCCGGAGCTTCTCCTCGATGCGCGCGGCATTGGCCGCCTCACGCTCGTCCATGAGCAAATGGCGCCATCGCGGGTGACGCTCGATGGCTGTAAGCGCCCGAAGGCCCCATCGGCCGATCGTAGAGGCGCTCCGTACGGATACCCTGGTGGGCGCGCGGCCGATCTGTTCGAGTTTTTCCACGACGACGGTCGTCGCCGGCATGTCGAGTCCATGAGGGCGGACAAACGCCTCTACAAATCGCCGTTGTCTTTCGATGACCTCCGGCGGTGGACCATCGATCATCGAGGCCAGCTGCACGACGTGCTCGTCGAGTGAGACCGCCGTCGTCACGAGACCACCAGCAAATTTCAGAAGGAGCTGAAAATGCAGGGAGCCTTCATGCTCCTGGCGCACCTCATCGAAGAAGATCGTCATCACCGGCCGGTCGACGATGGCGGCTTCGATGAACGCGCTGGTCGTGATGCCCACGACAGCCGCACTGTGATACAGGGAATCGAAGTAGTCGTCGCGGGCATCCTGCTCGATCGGGTTGTCGCCGAACAGCGCGACATTCCCGATGGCGCGCCAGTCGACTGCGTCCCAGTCGGCGGTGCGGGACGGGTGCGGCCGTATCAGGATGCCCACCTCGCGAACGCGTGGATCAGACGACGCGCGCACGTGTCGCGCCCACCGCATCACCAGCTCTGGTTCCAGCGGGCTGCCAGGAAGCAGCGCGGAACAGACCCACGACACGTACGGACGGTCATCCATGAGGCCCGCACGCCTGACGAACTCGGGCCGTGCGCGCGATGGTCCGCGCCCGAACCAGTGGTCAAAGCACTGTGCGCCGGTGACAACAATTCTTTCCGGGGGCATCCCGTGCATCTCGATCGCTTCCTGCTTCTGCGCGTCGTTCCACACGAACAAGCCATCCGCGACGTCCCTGATGATCGCCTTGCTCGATAAGTGGTCCCAACTCCACACCAGGACGGCCGTCGGAAGGCCGCGCGCCTGCGCGCTGCGCAGCACGTCTATCTGCGACGATGCTCCGAGCCCGATGAGCGGCGTCACGGCAACCATGTCGGGACGCCGGTCGTCGAGGAATCGCTCGATGGCTGGGCTCAGAGGAATGGCGCGGTCGATCGCATCCAGACAATGCGCGACGAGACGCTGCTGAACGCGATGGGCCATCAGCGGCGACCGCGACAGGCGAACGATTCCGGTCGGCGTGCGCACCTCCGCCCGCGGCCGCAGACCGGAGACTTTCGTGTACATCGGATGGAGGTAGCGCAGGTAGTCGAACCCGAGGCGCACTTTCGACGCGACGAATGACAGCTCGGGCTCGCGTCCCGGAATGCGGCCGTGGGCGATCGTCGGAAAACGG
>JAHFUO010000117.1:0-1959 GCA_023265015.1 Acidobacteriota bacterium
TCATTTCAACGGTCGATGAGATTCGCGCGGCAGGGAAGCGCCGCGACATTCAGGCGGTCGGCGATGAGTACGGGACGCTCGTGTCGACCTGCATCCGCTGCCACGCCTATGTCAGGGACGCGCGGTTGGCGGCGCAGCCTGGCGGCGGCCTCGTAGCCACGCGATAGCGGCAGGCATCAGGGATAGCGCGATGACGACCGCCACCACGATATGGATGCGGTTCTGGATGTCCGGGATCAGGTTGCCGAGCAGGTAGCCGCCGAGCGTCATCCCGGCCACCCACAGGATGGCGCCCACGACGTTGTAGGTCGCAAACCGGCGGTATCCCATTTCCGCGATGCCTGCCACGACCGGCGCAAACGTCCGCAGGATCGGCATGAACTGCGCGAGCGTGATGGTCTTGCCGCCGTGGCGCTCGTAGAACTCGTGCGTCATCCGCAGGTGCTCGCGGCGAAAGAGCAGCGAATCCGGCCGATTGTACAGCGCTTTTCCCGTTCGCTTGCCGATCCAGTAGCCGGTCGCGTTGCCGAGGATCGCGGCCGGGAGCAACGTCACGAGCAGCGTGACGATGTCCAGATCGCCGCTGGCGGCGAAGAGTCCCGCGGTGATGAGCAGCGAGTCGCCCGGCAGGAAGAAGCCGACCAGCAGCCCCGTTTCCGCGAAGATGATGAACGGCAGGCCGAATTGGCCGACGAAGCGGATGAGCTCGGGGACGTTGTAGACAGTCTGAAAAAAACTTTGAATGAGATTCATCACGTGGGGCGGGCCCTTGCGGCCCGCCTAAATCCGATCCAGCGCCTGGGCGAGGTCTTCCTTCAAGTCCTCGACGTCCTCGATGCCGACCGAGACACGAACGAGGTCGTCGGCGATGCCGAGCTGCTGACGCCGGTCGGGCGGCACCGACGCATGCGTCATGGTGGCGGGGTGGCTGATGAGCGTTTCGACGCCGCCAAGACTTTCAGCCAGCGCCATCAGCCGCACGCTGTTGAGGAGCGTCCGCGCACGCTCGAACGAGCCAAGCGCGAACGAGATGAGCCCGCCGAACCCGCGCATCTGCGTCTTTGCCAGCGCATGCTGCGGATGCGACGGCAGCCCCGGGTAGTGCACCAGCGTCACTTTCGGATGGGAGGCGAGGAATTCAGCCAGGACCATCGCGTTGGCGTTGTGCCGCTCCATCCGGATCGGCAGCGTCTTGGTGCCGCGAAGCACCAGCCACGCATCCATCGGGCCGATGATCGCCCCCTCGGCGTTCTGCACGAACCGCAGCCACTCGATGTGATCCTCGCGCGTCGCGACGACGACGCCGCCGACGCTGTCGCTGTGGCCGTTGAGGAACTTCGTCGTGCTGTGGATGACGAGGTCCGCGCCGAAGTCGATCGGCCGCTGAATGTAGGGGCTCGCGAACGTGTTGTCGACGGCCACGACGACGCCACGCGCGCGCGCCAGGCTGCACGCCCCCGCGAGATCCGTCAGCCGCAGCACCGGGTTGGTCGGCGTCTCCAGGAACAGCATCTTCGTCTTCGATGTGATCGCCGCCGCGATGTCATCGATGCGCGACGTGTCGACGTACGTGAAATCGAGCTGGTACTTCCGCAGCACGCGCTCGAACAGGCGGTAGGTGCCGCCGTAGGTGTTGTCGGTGACGACAACGTGGTCGCCCGACTGGAGGAGCGTCATCACGGCGCCGGTCGCGGCCATGCCGGACGCGAAGCCGAACGCGGCGGGGCCGTTTTCGATGGCGGCAATGTTCGCCTCGAAGGCGGCGCGCGTCGGGTTCTGCGTCCGCGCGTACTCGTACCCCTTGTGCTTGCCGAGCGCTTCCTGGACGTAGGTTGACGTCTGATAGATCGGCGTGATGATGGCGCCCGTCGCGGGATCTGGAGTCTGGCCGGCGTGGATGCAGATGGTGCTGAACCTGGCGGTGTCGCGCAGTTTCACGGTGTGGGCAAGGGTACACTA
>JAHFUO010000117.1:2059-8359 GCA_023265015.1 Acidobacteriota bacterium
AGATCACGGGCACGCATGGCGATCACGCTCGCAGTCCTTTTCATTGCGCTCTTGATCGGATGGCGCGTGCTTCGTCGCGGACGGCGCCGGCTGCTCTGGCGGGTGCGCCGGAAGCTCACGCTGTCGTACATCTTCATCGGCTTCGTTCCGATCCTCCTCATCGTCGTCTTCTTCCTGCTGTGCGGGCTGCTGCTGTTCTTCAACGTCAGCTCGTACCTCGTGCAGAGCCGCGTCAACGCGCTCGTGGACGAGACGCGCTTCCTGGCTGAAGCGACGGCAATCGAGCTCCAACAGAACTCGGACGAGAGCGCCTTCGCGGACGTCCTGAGGCGGCGACAGCAGGCGGCCGCCGCGCGGTATCGTGGCGCATCCTACGCGATCGTTCCGACGATGCGGACGTGCGGGCCGCTGGCCGACTTGGAGAGTTCGGTGGCAGTGGAGGAGCCGGTCATCGCCGGGGCGTGGGCGCACCTGGATGCGCCGGCATCGCTTCCCGACTGGGTGACGTGCGACGGGCAGGCCGGGCTCGTTGCGTACGTCGCGCCACCCTCGGGCGCCGCCGCGCAGCAAGGCGCGCCGTTTCGGACGCATCTGGCGGTTCGCGCGGTCGCGCTGCCGTCCGACGCGGTGCCCCGGTACGCGGTCATCGTTGACGTCCCGGTGACCGCGGCCATCGGTCTTCAGATCAGAAACGAGACCGGGATCGAGCTGGGCACCATCTCCACGCTCGAGATGACTGCCACCAAGGTCGCGCCGGTCGAGGGCCACGCGATCGAGGAGGACTCGCCGGAGCAGCCGGCATCAGGTCTCTTCCGCCTTGGAATGGACACGACACTCCCCTGGATGACGTTCCTCGACTACACGGACTGGATGACGGGACGAGGCGGCAACGTCATGATGGCGATCGTTCTGAGCGTCAACAACATCTACGGCCGTATTTCGGCGACGCCGCTGACGCGGATTGGCGACTATCGCATCGGCCAGCTGCTGCTCATCCTGCTGATGGTCGTGGGCGGGATGTTCGTGATTATCCAGACCGTCGCGTTCGCCGTGGGCTTCACCCTGGCACGATCGATTACCGGGGCGGTTCACGAGCTGTTCACCGGCACCGAACACGTGCGGCGCGGCGACTTCGCGCACCGGATCGCCGTGGGCAGCCACGATCAGCTCGGCGAGCTGGCGGATTCGTTCAACTCGATGACCGCCAGCGTCGAGGACCTGCTGCACGAGAAGGCGGAGAAGGAGCGGCTCGAGCAGGAGCTGCGGATCGCCCGGCAGATCCAGATGTCGCTGCTGCCTCAGGGCCCGCTGAAGCTGGCAGGACTCTCGGTCACCGCGCATTGCGAGCCCGCGCGGGAAGTCGGCGGGGACTACTACGATTACCTGCCGCTGGGCGATCGGCGCGTCGGCATCATCATTGCCGACGTGGCGGGGAAGGGGACGTCGGCGGCGCTCTACATGGCCGAGCTGAAAGGGCTGATGCTCTCGTTGAGCCAGCTCCAATCGTCGCCGCGCCTGCTTCTTATCGACGCCAACCGAATCATCGCGCAGCATCTCGACGCCCGCAGCTTCATCACGATGACCTACGCCGTGGTCGACATGTGCGCGCGCACGCTGACCTTCGCGCGAGCGGGCCATTGCCCGCTGATGTATCTGCCCGGGACAGCCGGCGGCCGGCTGCCGGCAGCGGGCCGAAAGGTCCAGCTTCTTGCGCCGGACGGCCTCGTCCTCGGGCTGAAGATCGACAACGGCGAGCGGTTCGACAGCCTCCTGCGCGAGGTGACGCTGCCGCTCGGCGCGGGCGATCTCGTGCTGCTGTTCACCGACGGCATCACCGACGCGATGAACGCGGCCGGCGAGCCCTTCGGAGAGGAGCGTCTTGCCGCGCTCGTCGAGGAGCACGGGGGCCTGCCGTTCGAGGAGCTGCGCGAGCGCATCCTGCGCGAGATCCGCGCGTTTGTCGGCGACACCAGCCAGCACGACGACATGACCATGGTGCTTCTGAAGCTCGACGATCAATGAATAACCTTCGTGTTCTTCGCGTCCTTCGTGGTTTGATAGTCACCAATCACTAATCCCTGATCCCCAATCCCTATCCCTAATCCCCAATGCCCCCCGTCGTCGTCTTTTCCACCACGTCGGACATCGAGGCGAGCGTCGTCCTGGCGCTGCTCGACAGCCAGGGCATTGCCGCATTTCGCATCACCGGCAACCCGCAGGCGATTCTGCCGATGTCGATGAGCCCGCTCGGCGAGGTGCGGATCGCCGTGCCCGAGAACTCGGCGGAGGATGCGCGGCGGATCATCGACAGCCACCGCGAGGACGTGGGCGCACGCGTGGTGCGCCTGCGGGACGAGTTCGATGAGATCGAGACGCGCATCGGCTATCGCTTCAAGGATCGCGGGCTGCTGGAGCACGCGCTCACGCACAAGTCGCGCGCGGCCGAGGACGTGTCGGGCGGCGTCGCCGACAACGAATCGCTCGAGTTTCTCGGCGATGCCGTGCTCGGCCTCGTCGTGGCCGACACGCTGTTTCGCCAGTATCCGGCCTACGATGAGGGTCAGAAGTCGAAGATCAAGGCGTCGGTGGTGTCGACGCAGTCGCTCGCGTGGCACGCCGAGGAGATTCAGCTTGGCGATCACCTGATTCTCGGGCGCGGGGAAGAGAAGACCGGCGGCCGCTTCAAGCAGGCGATGCTGGCCGACGCGTACGAGGCGCTGATCGCGGCGATTTACCTGGACGGCGGGCTGGACGCGGCCGAGGCGTTTCTGTGCCGGGAGCTCAAGGACGCCATCGACGCCGGCGCGACCGAGAACTTCGTCGGCCGGGATTACAAGTCGGCGCTGCAGGAGCGGGTGCAGGCGCTGGGGCATTCCCTGCCGGAATATCGCGTTGCCGGCGAAACCGGCCCCGATCACCGGAAAATATTCAGCGTCGACGTCATGGTGGGTGGGGAGGTGCTCGGCAGCGCCAGCGGGAAGGCCAAGAAAGAAGCCGAACAGGAGGCGGCGAGGCTCGCTCTCGCTCGCCTCCAGTAAACTTCCCACGTACTTCGGACTTTGCACTTCGAACTTAATCGATCTCTATAATCCCCCAGCTTTTCCGCTCATCCGCCGTCGCCTCGGCGCCGGCATAGGCCAACGCGGGCGCGGGCTCCGGGCGCGGCAGCCGTGCAAGCGCGTAGCGCTGGACCTCGCGGACGACCTCCTCGTCGTTGGGCGGCGTCGGCCGGCAGTGCAGCCGCACCCAGAGGCGGAGCAGCGGATCCGTGAAGCTGTACCGCTTCTGCCGCGACGTCACGAGGTCCACGTCCTCGAGCCACGACAGGTAATCCTTGGTCGACCCCGGCGTGCGGTGCAGCCGGTGTGAAATCTCGGTCAGCGTCAGCGGTTCTTCTTCCGCCAGGATATCGAGGATCGCCTTGAGCGCGCCGTACCCGCGGGCGCGGTGCAGGCGCAGCTCGTAGCAGAACTGGCACCAGTGATTGAGGGCGCCGTCGACCGACATCAGTGCCGTCAGGGCGCTGATCGGGTCGGCGCTGGCCCCCATCTGCGACGCGGCATCGCCGACCGCGCGCACGTACACGGCGCGGCCGTCGGTGAGCGCCTGGACGGCGCGTCCGAGGTAGTCGCGATCGTCGGTCGACATCTGCTCGTAGGCGTTGAAGGTCGGGGCCAGCATGTCGGTCACGTCGGCCGCGGCAAGCGCCGTCAGGTGCATCACCTCGAAGCGCGACGTGGCGTCGCGCAGCAGGCGGTGGGCGCGTGCAACGTACCGCGTCGAGAGCACGAACCGGTTCGGGCTGCCGGCCAGCCCATCGAGCAGTTCGCGCAGGACGTGGCGCAGGCCCGGGAAGCTCTCGAACGTCCGCAGCTCGAGCACCTCGTCCAGCAGGAACGTGCAGGGCTCGCCGCCCGGCGCCCGCGCGGCATTGAAGAAGGCGATCAGCGCGTCGAACGCGCCGCGCGCCGTGGCCGGCTGCCGATCCGCCGCCGTCCAGGGGAAGGGCGACGCGGCGGTCACCGCCTGGAGGAAACGCTCGGGAGTCGTCGTGCAGCGCTCCACGTCTATGTACTGCGCCGCACCACGGCCGAGGCGTTCGCGCAACCGTTGCAGCAGCGACGTGCGGCCGGTGCCGCAGCCGCCAAGGACGACGGGGATTCGCGATGGAGCCGCCTCGAGGGCGCCAAGAACCCTTCGCTCGAACCCAACATGTGGAGCCGCCATTTCCGCCAACCCCCTCTTTCCCGGCCACCTTATGCCGGCGACCGGTCTCCGAATCCGTCGTGTCCGGCTGTAGCCGGACTTAAATTAATGCATCATCGGCACGGTGATGCCGTGTGATTTCGCGTCGGTCACGTGAATGTCTTTGGGAGGACGCACATATTTCGGCACGAAGCCCGGAATGTCAAACGTGTTTTTGACGCCCGCACGTGTCGCCTGCATCAACATGCGGAGCGCGGCTTCCTGCGGCCACTCGTTGCAGGAAATGGTGAAGCCACGAGGCGCTGTGATGATGCGCGTGCCGATCGTCATAACGAGAGCGATGGAACGAATGGGGAAACGTGAACGGGAAGATCGGAACTTAGAATTGACGCGCGACGTTGTCAAATCAATTTCGCAAAAATTTTTTAATTGACTTTCAGACCGCACGCGCGTTCGAGGTTATTCGACATGATCAGTTCCGTAATCGCGGCGAGATCATTCGACGGCGGACGATCTTCCTCGAGCATCGGCACCCGCGCCCGAATCACATCATGCACGCGTGACAGCGGCGGCGACGTGCGAAGCGGTCGCAGCAGATCGATCGCCTGCGATGCGCACAGGAGCTCGACCGCGATCACGTACGGCGCGAGCTCGAGCGCGCGCTGCGCCTTTAATCCCGCGGTCATGCTCATGCTGACGTGATCTTCCTTGTTGGCGGAGGTCGGAATCGTGTCGGCGCCGGCCGGATGTGCAAGCGTTTTCAGCTCGGACGTCACCGCTGCGGCCGTCACCTGCGCCATCATCAGCCCCGATTGCAGCCCGCCGTGCGTCGTGAGGAACGCCGGGAGGCCGCTGAGCGCCGGGTTCACCAGTCTTTCGCTCCGCCGCTCGCTGATCGTGGCAAGTTGGACCAGGCCGAGGCAGAGCACATCGGCCGCGAGCGCCACCGGCGCGCCGTGAAAATTGCCGCCGGACAGGATTTCGCGCTCCGCGACGAAGACCATCGGGTTGTCGGTGGCCGCGTTGGCCTCGATGTCGAACGTCCGGCGGGCAAACGCGAAGGCGTCACGTGCCGCGCCGTGAACCTGGGCCGCGCACCGCATCGAATAGGCGTCCTGGACGCGCCCGCAGTTCGCGTGGGCGGCGTTGATCCCGCTGCCGGCGAGCAGCGCGACCAGGTTTCTCGCGGAGATCGACTGGCCCGTGAAGCCGCGGGCGTCGTGAATGCGGGCGTCGAACGGCCTGGTGGAACCCTGCAGGCCATCGATGCTCATGGCGGTGGCAATGTCGGCGGCGCGCGCCAGGCGCTCGGCGCCCGCCAGCGCGAGGCCGAGGAGCGCGGTCGATGCCTGGGTGCCGTTGATGAGGGCGAGCCCTTCTTTCGGCGCCAGCGTCACGGGTTTCAGCCCTTCGCGCTGCAGTGCCCTGGTGCCGGGCTCTTTCGTGCCGTCAGGGCTGGTAAAGACGTCTCCTTCGCCAATCAGCACGAGCGCGAGGTGCGCCAGGGGGGCCAGATCGCCGCTGGCCCCCACCGATCCGCGTGAGGGAACCACCGGATGCACGTGGCGATTGAGCAGCTCGACCAGCAATTCGAGCGTTTCCAGCCGGATTCCTGAGAATCCCTTCGCCAGGGCGTTCGCCCGCAGGGCCATCGTCGCGCGAACGACCGGCACCGGCAGCGGCTTGCCGACGCCCGCGGCATGGCTTCGGAGCAGATTGACCTGGAGCGCGCCGAGGGAGTCGGCGGGGATCCGCACGTCGGCGAAGTTGCCGAAGCCGGTGTTGATGCCGTAGGTCGGCTCATCGCGATGCGCGAACTCGTCCACCACCGCGCGCGCATCACGCACGCGCCCGCGCGCCGCGTCGCTCAGCGCAACCGTTTCGCGTTCATACGCAATCGCGATCAGCTGATCGAGTGTGAGCGAGTTGCCGTCGAGCAGAACCACGGCACTATTGAACCACGACCTCTCGTGCGACGGTGCGATGGTGCGTCCGACGGTGCGAATGTGCGAATGTTCGACGGCACGTGCGACGCTGCGTCCGACGGTGCGGATGTGCGAATGTTCGACAGCACCCGCGATGGTGCACCATCGA
>JAHFUO010000022.1 GCA_023265015.1 Acidobacteriota bacterium
CACGGGAACGTTTTTCGATTGCTCGACTGTCCACCTGCTGACGACGGCCACGCTCGACGGACTGCGACAGTTCTATCCGCAGGGTCGTTTTGAGGTCCGGCGTTTTCGCCCCAACATCGTCGTGACACCTGTGGAGGGTACTCAAACGTTTGTGGAAGATTCCTGGATCGGTCACACCTTGGTTGTCGGCGACGAGGTTCGATTGAGCGTCACCGGACCTTGCGGTCGCTGTGTCATGACAACGCTGGCCCAAGGAGATCTGCCGGCGGACAGTGGTATCTTGCGAACGGCTGTCCAGCAACATCGGGCCAACGTTGGCGTGTACGCGACGGTCGTCCGGAATGGAACGATCCGCTGCGGTGATCGCATCAGGCTGAGTGCGGTCTAACGGCGCTGGAGCCGACGGCGCGTGACTCACGGTGCGCCGCGGCTCAGTTGTGACGCTAGCCAGACTCGGCTTGGCGATGGCAATCAGAGGCAACCATGCAAGTGAATGTGTATCTGAGCTTCAAGGGACAATGCGAGGCGGCGTTCACGTTTTATGAGCAGTGTCTCGGCGGCCAGCTCGGGCCCATCTTCCGTTACGCCGGCACGCCGTTGGCGGATACTGTTCCGGCCGAGTGGCAAGGCAAGGTCATGCATGGGAGTGCGACGGTCGGCGAGCAGGTATTGATGGGTGCAGACGTCGTCCCCGACCGCTATGAGGAGCCCAAGGGCTTTTCGCTCTCGCTGCATATGAAGAGCGTGCGTGAAGCCGACCATGTCTTTCACGAGCTCGCGAAAGACGGTCGAGTTGTGCTTCCGCTCGAGAAGACATTTTGGGCGGATCGGTTTGGCATGCTTATCGACCGCTTCGGGATACCGTGGATGATCAACTGCGACGGAGCCGACGGCGAAGGCTCCAACCAGCCATCATGAAGTGATCATGGCGTGACCGGAGGACGGAAGGGAGCGGCTCGGGATCGTGCGTTGGCGTCGAGCCGAGAATAGCGACCACCACCAAGATCCTCACTGGGCTGGCCGGAGGCCACCACACCCTTTGGGGCGGTGATAAGAGACGAAAGGTTTTCTCGGCCGGTCGGTGCAAGGCGCGGTCACGTACTGGCTCCTCCTCCTCCTCCTCCTCCTCTCGGACTGTCGCACCCTCGCACCTTCGGACGCACCCTCGCACCCTCGCACTTATCGCACCATCGCACCTCTGCGGTGCGAGAATCGTCCGCATGGCGAAGCCGGAATTCTTCAGGGCGGCCGCTGACTTCCGCCAATGGCTGGCGGCACACCACCTTACAGCCGGCGAGCTGCTCGTCGGGTTCCACAAAACGGCGTCGGGTCGCGCCGGCATGACGTATCCGGAAGCGCTCGACGCAGCCCTCGCCTTTGGCTGGATTGACGGCGTGCGCAAGAGCCTTGATGCGAGCGCTTATACGATTCGCTTCACGCCGCGGAAGAAAGGCAGCGTGTGGAGCGTCGTCAACACGAAGCGCGCCGGCGAGCTGATCAAGCTCGGTCGCATGAAGGCGCCGGGATTGCGGGCATTCCGCGAGCGCGATGTGGCAAAGACGCGGCGCTATTCGTACGAGCGCGAGCACGCCAGGCTGAATCCAGATCTGATGAAAATGCTGCGGTCCAACAAGAAGGCGTTCGCGTTCTTCGACTCGCAGCCTCGAGCTTACAAGAGAATTGTGACGTTCTGGGTGATGAGCGCGAAGCGCGACGAGACTCGTTTCCGCCGACTCGCCCATCTGCTCCAGCGCTCCCAGGCGGGCGCGCGAATCGACTTGCTGAATCCGGGCGCCCGACGCTGAAGTCACGCGCGGGCCGTCATCGAACCGTCGCACCTCTCTGTCGCACCGTCGCACCCTCAGGTCGCTCCCCCTCGTCGAGCGCGACAAAGAGCCGTCCGCGAGTCTCAGGGCCAAGCCAGATCAGCGTCGCCACGCTCAGACCTGCAATCGCGATCAGCAATCCCATCGCGTTCGGAAGGGCGACGCCGCGCTGCTGCAGGTAGCCGATCACCGTCGGCGTCATCGAGCCGAGCGCCGCGCCCGCGTGAAACGCGAACCCGGGGCCGACGCCGCGCACCGCGGTGGGGAAGCGTTCCGTGAGATACGTCGGCGCCATCCCCCAGATGCCGATGCCGCAGATGCCCATCGCGGCAGCGCCGACCAACATCAATGCGGGACTTGTCGAGAGCGCGAACAATGGCACCGCCGCGACGCCGAGCAGCGCCGTCAGCGTGACCGCGCCACGCCGACCGAGCGGTCCGTCGGAGATGCGGCCCCACGCCGGGTTGCCGAGCGCCTGTCCGAGGTTGAGGATGACGAGATATGCCAGCGGCTCGACGCCGCGCGCGCGCAGCAGCGTCGCGTACCAGAAGACGATGGAGTAATACGAGAACATGAACGCGGTCATCAGCGCGGCGCACTGAAGCGTCGTACCGATCAGATCGCGCTGAAACAGGCGGACGAGCGGTGTCTTCTCCGTGCGCCCGGTCGCCTGCATGTGGCGCCGCCGCTCGAGCCACACCGGGCTCTCGGTCACCCGCGCGCGAATCCACGGCACCAGCAGCACGGGCGCCAGGCCGATCCCGAACATCACGCGCCAGCCCAGACCGGGATAGCCGTTGAACATCGGGTACACGAGGCGGAATGCGAGCGCTGCGAGAATGAATCCCCACGCGAAGCCACCCTGGAGAAGTCCTGACACGACGCCTCGGAGATGCGCCGGCAGATGCTCGAGCGAGAGCGGCATGCCGGCTGCCCACACGCCCCCCATGCCGATGCCGAACAGCGCGCGGAGGGCGAAGAGCATCGCGTACGAGGTGGAGAAGGCGCTCAGGAACGCGAAGATCGAAAACCAGAGGATCGACAGCATGAGCGGGAGCCGCCGGCCCCACTTGTCGGCCGCGGCTCCTGCGATCACGCCGCCCACGAGTCGCATCACGAGCGTCACCGTGCCGAGCGCGCCGGCGAGCACGGTGTCGACCGCGAAGCTTTTCTGGATGTCGATCAGGATGAACGTGAGGACCGTGAAGTCGAACCCGTCGAACATCCAGCCGAGGAACGTTCCCGCGAACGCGCGCCACTGCTCGCGCGTGAGCTCGTGATACCACGGCCGGCCGGGGGTTGGTGGCTCGTGGTTGGTGGTCACGCGCATCGTTCGAGTATGTCTTTTACCACCAACCACCAACCACCAACCACTAACCACCAACCACTAACCACCAACCACTAACCACCAACCACCCGAATCCCGAATCCCGAGTCCCGTCTAGTTCACCGCGAAGCAGTAGAAGAGCCCGTCGCCGCCGGTCGCCTTGATCTCGTCCTGGCTGCAGCCCATCGTGTCGTGCGACGAGTTCCACGACTTGCCGGTGACCGGGTCGTTGCCGTCGCGATCGAAGTGGCCGACGCGTGTCTTGCCGGACATCGGGAAATAGCGGACCCAGTTCCCGCACGTGGTGTTCGCCGAGTCGCTCCCGGGATACGCCGTGCCGTCAGGCTGCGACCCTGTAAGGATGTCGTGCTTGTTCGGCGTGTCGGTGCGGCCGGGGAGCATCCCGCCCTTCTCGGTGAGCGCGGTCTGCTTGGAGATCTTGTTGTTGTCGCTGTGCAGGTCGGCGACGCTCGTCGCGATCATCACGCCCTTCGCGTTGGACCAGGGACCGTTGCCGATCCGATCGCGCGCGTTGATCGCCGGGTGTCCGGCGGAGCCGTTCTCGCTGAGATAGGCATGCCACATCCTGTTGCCGGCGCCGGCGGCCGTCGCGAGCATCTGGCAATGGCGATCCGCCCCGAGCAGGCCGCCGAGATTCGCCCCCTTGCCGGGGCCGGCGCTCGTGACGAAGAAGCTCATGGCATTCGCTGGCGCTTGCTGAGCCATCGCCGGGGACGCCACGCACGCGGACAGCACGAGCGCCGCAAACAGAGTTCGCGCCGGATTCATCGGGTGCTCCTTTCGGAAACGAATAGGGAAGTGTAAATGAACCGCGTTCGATTTTCACCGCTTCCCGGGCGTGATGACCTATAATCCGCGGAGTCTGACTACAACGCCTCCACTGAGCTTGTCTCGGTGTTCCCGAGGAGGAGATTATGTCGAAGCAATCGCTCGGACTTCTGGTGGCTGCCGCCGCCTTCGTGTGCACGGTGCTTCCAGCGTCCGGCCAGAGGGGCGGTGGTGCCCCGATCGTGCTGCCGGAAGGCCCAGGCCAGGAGCTGGTATCGACGCAGTGCGCCCGATGCCATGGCCTGAACATGATTACCGGGTCATGGGGCAACACGAAGCAGGGGTGGCAGGATCTGTTCAGTTCGATGGTCCTGTTGCCAAAGGATTCGGCCGATTCGGCGGCCGCCTATCTCGCCGCGCACTTTCCGGAAAAGCCGAGACCGAAATCGGTCGTCATTCCCGGAGATGTGAAGGTCAACATCAAGGAATGGCTCGCGCCGACGCTCGGCTCGCGGCCGCACGATCCGCTCGCGGCCGCCGACGGCACGATCTACTGGACCGGCATGTGGGCCAGTGTGATCGGCCACGTCGATCCCAAGACCGGCGCGATCAAGGAATACCCGCTCAGGCCGATGTCAGGACCTCACGGCCTGACCGAGGACAGGGCCGGCAACGTCTGGTTCACGGCGAACACCGCCGCATATGTCGGCAAGCTCGACCCAAAGACGGGCGCAGTCACCGAATACAAGATGCCGGATCCCGCCGCCCGTGATCCGCACACGCCGATGTTCGACAGGAAGGGCAATCTCTGGTTCACGCTGCAGGGCGCGAACATGGTGGGCCGCCTGAACCCGCAGAGCGGCGAGATCAAGCTCGTGACGATGCCGCAGCCGAGATCGAACCCGTACGGCATGGTGATCATGTCGAACGGCAACCCGTTCATCTGTGAATTCGGCGGGAACCGCCTCGCGATGTTCGACGTCGACACGATGGCGATCACGGAGTACACGCTCCCGAACGCAGAGACACGGCCTCGGCGCCTCGCCATCGACAGCGCCGACAACATCTGGTACGCGGATTACTCCAGGGGGTATCTCGGCCGGTTCAATCCGAAGACCCGCGAGGCCAAGGAATGGCCGTCGCCGAGCGGACCTCAGTCGCAGCCGTACGGGATCACCTCCATCAAGGATGTCATCTGGTACAGCGAATCCGCGATACGGCCGAATACGCTCGTGCGCTTCGACCCGAAGACCGAGAAGTTCCAGACCTGGATCATCCCGGCGGGCGGTGGCGTGGTGCGCAACGTCAGCGTGCTGCCGAATGGCAACCTCGCGATGGCGGAAAGCGGCGTCAATCGCGTGGCGCTGGTCGAGATCACGAATCCGACGACGCGCGCGACGAAGTAACGCCCAACATCCAGTACGTAGGGCGGGGTCCGCGAAGCGGCCCCGCCTTTTTCATTTTCCGGTTCGCGCGACGTGCAGCGCGACCGCGATCGCAAACAACACGAGTCCGGCGATGTCCGACGTCGTGCCCGCGTAGAACAGCAACAGACCACCGGCAGTGGCCAGCGTCCGCTCCAGCGGGTTCGCTGCCGCGCGAATCCATCCACCAAGCCCCGCGCCCAATGCCAGGATGCCCACGACTGCGGTGCCGGTCGACATCACGACGTCGCCAGGCGGCGCCTGCAGCAGCAGGCCCATGCCCTGCTTGCTGAGCGTGAACGCAAACGGAAACACGAACGCCGGCAGCGTGTACTTCCACGTCAGCATCATCGTCGGCATCGGTTTGGCGCCGGTGATGGCGGCGGCCGCGAACGGCGACAGCGCGGTCGGCGGGCTCACCTCGGACAGCACGGCGTAATAGAAGATGAACATGTGCGCGGCAAGATCCGGCACGCCGACCTTGGTCATCGCCGGCGCCACCATGACCGCCGCGATGATGTACGACGCGGTGACCGGCACCGCGAGGCCCAGCATCCAGATCGCCAGCGCCGAATAGAGCACGGTCAGAAACAGGTACCCGCCGGCGAGATCGACGATGAGCCCGGAGATCTTCAGCCCCAGCCCCGTGAGCGTCACGGTGCCGACGATGATGCCGGCGGTTGCCGTGGTTGCGGCGACCGGCAGCACGCTGCGCGCGCCCGTATACAACGCGCCCAGGAACCGGCGCGGCCACAACGCGTTCTCGCGATCGACGAAGCTGAGCGCCGCCGCGATGGCCATCGAGAAGAACACGGCGCGGAACGGCGACATCCCGAGGATGAGCATGGCCGGGATGCCGACGACCGCGAGGAAGTGGTACCCGTGGCGCTTGGTGAGCTGCCAGAGCGGCGGAGTCACGATCTGCACCGGCCGCGCACCCAGCCTGCGCGTGTCAGCTTCAATCATCAGGAAGATCGAAAAGAAGTACAGCAGCGCCGGGATCGCGGCCATCACGATCACCTTGAGGTACGTGATGTGGAGGAACTCCGCGATGATGAATGCCGCGGCGCCGAGCGCCGGCGGACAGATGATGGCGCCGATGCCGGCAGCGGAGAGGATCGCGCCGCCCATGTCGGGCTTGTAGCCGGCGCGCTTGAGCATCGGCCACGCGACCGACCCGAGCGTCACCGTGTTCGCCACGCCGCTGCCCGATACGGTGCCGAGCAGCAATCCCGCGACGGTCACGGCTCGCCCAGGCCCCGCGCCGCCGCCTGAGGTCCCGACCGCCGCCAACGACCATTCGAGATAGAACTTGCCCGCGCCCGACGCGCCGAGCACCGCGCCGTAAATCGAGAACAGGATGATGTAGCTGCCGGCGACGTCGAGCGGCACTCCGAAGACGCCCTCGAGCGTCATGTAGATCGTCCCGACGATGCGCGAGAGGTCGTAGCCGCGGTGGGCGATCAACCCGAGACCGACGAGGTCGAGGAGCGGCCCGTAGAAGGTGTACAGGATGAAGCAGGCCGCCGTGATCGGCAGCACCCAGCCGGCCGTGCGTCGCGTCGCCTCGAGCACCAGCAGGATCACGATCGCGCCGAGCGTCATATCGAGCGCGGTTGGATCGGCCGCGCGATAGATGAAGTTGTCGAAGTCGATCAACGGCCACAGGAGCGCGGCGACCGCCAGCACCGCGAACAGCCAGTCGAGCATCGACACGCGCGCGCGGGCGCGCGGCGTGTCGGAGGCCGGATAGAACATGAAACTGAGGACCAGGACGATCAGCAGGAAGCTGGCGCGGTAGACCAGCGGCTGCACGATGCCGACGACCCAGTAGAGCGCGTACAGCGAGAGACCGACCGCCAATGCCGTCCCAAGACGGGCCGTCCATCCGGTGAGTTGCCGCGTTGGAGATTGGAGCTCGTCGTCAGGAGCGGTCGGAAGCGGAACCTCTGGAACGCTCACTGCTTCCACACGCCACGCTCCTGGTAGTACCGGATCGCGCCCGGATGAAACGGCGCCGGCGAGCCTTGCACGGCCGTCTCCAGCTTCAGCTTCTTCGCTTCGGGATGGATGGCGGCGAGATCCTTCTGCTTGTCGAACAGCACCTTCGTCAGCTCGTACGCAAGGTCGTCGCTCATCGTGTCGTCGACCACGAGCGCGTTGGCGACGCCGACGACGCCGATGTCGGACGTGACGCCTGAATACGTGCCGTGCGGGACCACGAGCCGGAAGTAGAGACCCGGCGTGTACATGGACTGCAGTGCCGGAAGCACGTCATCGTTGGGAATCAGCTTCGCCGTGATGCCGACCGTGCTCGCGAGATCCAGCAGCGACGCGGTGGGCAGTCCGCCGCTCCAGAAGAACGCGTCGATCTTCCCGTCCTTGAGCGCGTCGACCGATGCGTTCACGCTGAGGCTCTGCTTCCGGATGTCCTTGCCTGGATCGAGGCCCGCGGCTCGCAACAGGCGGAACGCGATCACCTCGGTGCCGCTGCCCGGCGATCCGGTCGACACCACGCGGCCGCGCAGATCGGAGAGGCGCTCGATCTTCTTCCCCTCGATCGTCGCGACGTGCGTGTAGTTCGGATAGAGGACGGCGAGCGTGCGCGCCTTGACCGGCGCCTTCGTAAACGGCCCGCGCCCGTGGATCGCATCGTCGAGCGTATCGGTCAGCACGAATGCGATGTCGGCCTTCCCGAGCTGAATGAGCTTCAGGTTGTCGACCGAGGCGTTGGTCACCTCGGCGGTCGCGTCGACATGCGGGATCGACTGGCTGATGACGCGCGCGAGCCCCCCGCCGTAGGGGTAATAGACGCCGCCGGTGTTGCCGGTGGCGACCGACAGCCGCATGGTGCCGCCATGCTTGCGGGCATACTCCCTCGGGTTGAAGCCCGTGGCGGCGAGACCGACGGCGAACACGAGAAAGGCGCCAACAATAAGAGAGGGGATTCGTCTTGTCATGGAAGCAGCCAGATTCTACAATCAGACGCTTTTCTTCGTCCGTCAGAATCAAACCACGAAGTCCACGAAAGTCTCGAAGAACACGAAAAAAGAAAGTGGTTTCGTGGTTGTTATCGGAGGCCGTATGCCGCGAATTGTCCGCGTGGTCGGCGCTGCCCTGTGTGCGATTGCCATTGTGCCGGCAATCGTCGCGATGAACATCGTCACGGCGGCCGATGCGCTGCAGCTGCGCGTGCTGTCGAGCCGACCCGACATGGTGACGGGCGGCGATGCGCTCGTGCGCGTCGATCTCCCGGCAGGGATGGCGGCACGCGACGTGAAGCTGACGGTCAATGGCGCTGACGCCACGGCGAAGCTGAAGGCCGATGCGAGTGGACGTTCGCTGACCGGGCTGGTCGCGGGTCTCGTGATCGGCTCGAACGCCCTTGCGGCGACCGGCAGCAACAAGGCATCGTCGAAGCTCACCGTGGTGAATCATCCGATCACTGGACCGCTCTTTGCCGGCCCGCAGGAGCAGCCGTTCGTCTGCATGACCGACAAGTTCAAGCTGGTGGGTGGCGGCACGCTCGGCCCCGCGCTCGATGCGAACTGCTCGATCGCGACGCGCGTGGACTACGTCTACCGCTCGAAGACGGATGGAAAGCTCAAGCCGCTTGCCGATCCGAAGACTGCGCCGGCGGACGTGGAGATGGTGGAGTCATCTCGAGATTCGGGATTCGGGACTCGGGATTCGGGATCCGGGACTCGGATTCCGTTCGTCGTCCGCATCGAGACCGGCACGATCAATCGCGGCATCTACGAGATCGCGATGTTGAACGAATACTGGAACGGCCGCCTGATCTACACCTTCGGCGGCGGCTGCGAGCCGGGTTGGTACCAACAGGGCGACTCGACCGGCGGCGTTGACGATGACGTGCAGCTGCGCATGGGCTACGCGGTCGCGTCGAACTCGCTGAACGTCCTGGGGAACGACTGTGGCAGCGTCGTCTCGGCCGAGACGATGGCGATGACCAAGGAGCACTTCATCGAGGCGTACGGCGTCCCGGCGTTCACGATCGGCTGGGGCACGTCGGGCGGCTCAACCCAGCAGCACGAGATCGCCGAGAACTATCCCGGGCTCCTCGACGGCCTGATGACCGGACGCAGCTTCGCGGACGGGCCGTTCGCGAGCAGCACGAGCAGCGGCGAGGGACGTCTGTTCGAGCGCTACTTCGACAAGCTGGCGCGGGACAAGTACACCGACGATCAGATCGTGGCTGTCACCGGCTTCCCGCTTGCCGCGACGATGCACAATCTGTCGCGCGTACGCGCGCCGCGCTTCAACGCCACCGAAAGTTGCCCGGCCGGTCTCGCCCCGGAGCTGAAGTACGACCCGGTGAAGAACCCCAGGGGCGCGCGGTGCGACATGTGGGATCACGGCGTCAACGTCTACGGCCGCGACCCGAAGACCGGCTTTGCGCGCCGGCCGCTCGACAACGTCGGTATTCAGTACGGGCTCGCCGCGCTCAACGCCGGCAAGATCTCGAAGGAGCAGTTCCTCGACGTCAACGAGAAGATCGGCGGCTTCGACATCGACGGCAACATGGTGGCCGGGCGGATGGTGGCCGATCCGATCGCGGTCCGCGCCGCGTATCGCACGGGCCGGTTGAACCAGGCGCTGGGCGGGATGGGCACTGTGCCGATCCTCGACTACCGCACGTACTACGACGACCTGCCGGGCGGCGACGTGCACATGCGCTTCCAGCAGTTCACGACCGACGCGCGACTGCTGAAGGCGACGGGCACGACGGATAACCGCGTGATGCTCACGCAGGATCGGCGTTACGGCGCTTTCGACACGAAGAGCCCGGTGCTGCGCGACGCGATCGTCCAGATGGATCAGTGGTTGACCGCGCTCTCGAAGGACGCGTCGAACGATCCTGCGATCGTGAAGATTCGCCGCGCAAAGCCCGCGGGTTTCGTCGACGCGTGCTGGACGAAGGACGAGACGCCGCAGAAGATCGTCGAGAAGCAGCAGTACCTGGCGGGGCGCTGCAACGACATCTATCCGTCCCATTCGTTCCCGCGCGGCGTCGCGGGCGCGCCGATCACCAACGACATCATCAAATGCCAGCTCCGGCCGATCACGCCATCCGAGTACAAGGTTCCGTTCACGGCCGACGAGATGGCGCGGCTGAAGAAGGTCTTCCCGGGCGGCGTCTGCGACTGGTCGAAGCCCGGCGTCGATCAGCAGCCGCTCGCCGGCACGTGGCAGACATTCAACGCGGACCGGGGAACGAACTGAATGCCTGAGAACGTCAGGGCCACGGCCGGCCGATAGTGGCTTCAAAAGGACTCGTGTATCCTGTTTCACCTCAGCCGGGTCCAAAAGGACCCGGCCTCCCCAGCGTAGGGCGGGTCCTTTCGGACCCGCCAAGCTTCATTTTTTAGGAGGAATCGATGCGGCGGATCGCTTCTCTTGTTCGCCCGCGGATCGCGCTGTTTGTGGCCATGATGGTGGTCTTCGCGCTCGCGCGCGTGGCCCCCTTGTCGGCGCAGGCGACCAGCGGCGCCATCACCGGCACCATCTCCGACACCCAGGGCGGCGTGCTGCCCGGTGTGACGCTGACCGTGACCAATTCGGACAACGGCACGAGCCGTACGACCGTTACCGAAGGGGACGGCAGGTACCGCTTTGCCGGCCTCCAGCCCGGCCGCTACGACATCCGCGCCGAGCTTCAGGGCTTCGCGACCGTCGATGTGAAGAACATCGTTCTCACCATCGGCGGCGAATACCCGAAGGACATCTCGATGGGTGTGCAGACGCTGCAGGAGTCTGTGACCGTCACCGGCGAAGCGCCGGTCGTCGAGACGACGAAGACCGAGGTCGGCGGCGTCGTGACGCAGGAGCAGATCTCGATCCTGCCTGTCCAGGACCGGTCGGTGGTGAACCTCGCCCTGCTGATGCCCGCGACAGGTCAGGACACCGCGCGCGTCAAGCGGCCGAACGCGTCGATTGGCGCGGCGATAGGCACGGCGTCCACCAACCACCTGGTAGACGGGGTGCCGAACGTGACCGCGAAGACCGCCGAGCCGCGCAGCGACATCCCGCAGGCCGCGGTTCGCGAGTTCGCCGTCCATACGACCCAGCAGCCCGCGCAGTACGGCTGGCGGCCGGGCGGCACGATGTCCGTCGTGACCAAGAGCGGGACGAATGCATTCACGGGCGAGGGGTTCGAGTTCTTCCGCAACCAGAAGATGAACCGCCTCGACAAGTTCGCGCAGGCTGCGGTGAACGCCGGCCAGGGCGAGAAGCCGAAGTACAGCCGCGATCAGTTCGGCGGCGCGCTCGGCGGCCCGATCATCAAGAACCGCCTCCACTTCTTCGGCACCTTCGAGCACACCGAGGAGCGCGCGTTCTTCACGGTCGCTGCGCCCGCGCAGTTCTACTCCACATTCAATGGCAGCTACCGGGGTGGCTTCTCGCAGAACCTGGAGTTCATCCGCGGTGACTTCCAGCTCTCGAGCAACCAGAACATCATGTACCGCTACCTGAACGAGCACACCCTGTTCTTCTGCAACGGGTGCGGCGCGACGGCGTCCAACTTCAGCGCCGGCGACGAGTTCATCCCGCGGTACACCAACGCCGGCTCGCACACCTGGGTCGTCAACAACCACATGGTGAACGAGGTCAACTGGCAGTGGGCACGCCAGACCGATACCACCGGACTGAGCAAGGACTACACCCCGGCGGCGTGCAATCAGAAGCAGACGATCCTGGGCGGAGACACGCTGGGATGCACGCGGTACGTGTTCCCGAGCTTCTCCTGGGGGTACGCCCAGTGCCTCCCGCCGTGCTTGCAGAACCCCGGCACGACGACGCCGTTCAAGGACATCTACGAGGCCCTCTCGATCAGCATGGGCAACCACAACTGGAAGGTCGGCGGCGCGTACAGCAACTACAAGACGCACGAAAATGCGGCGCCGAATCCGCTCGGCACCTGGACGTTCAGCGTCGATCAGTACTTCAACCCGAGCGATCCGAACTTTGATGTCAAGAAGCTGACCGGCGCCCGTCAGTACACGCAGACATGGCCGGTGGTGTTCCGCGACATTCCGGATCACCTCTACACCGGGTACGTCCAGGACGAGTGGAAAGCCAGGCCGGGCGTCACGTTCAACCTCGGCGTGCGGCTCGACTACCAGACGCTGGCGTGGGATGAGAAGGTCGATATGGGCCGCTATCCTCGCAAGCTCCCGTACGTCGATTTCGCGAGCCGCGGCGGGCATCCGCTGTGGCAGCCGCGGCTCGGTGTCGCCTGGGATCTGCTCGGCAACGGCAAATCGGTGGCGCGCGGCGGGTTCGGCACGGCCTACCAGGTGTTCTTCAACGGCAACCAGAGCAACGAGCTGGTCGCGCTGCTGCAGAACAACGTGAACATCACGAACCCGTCGTATCCCGATCCGTTCGGCGGGCGCGACCCGGTCACGTTCGTGTCGACGGCGCCGCCGAACATCGGCATCATGTCGAACGACATCAAGAATGCGCCGGTTGCGACGAGCAGCGCCGGCTTCTCACAGCAGCTCATGGCGGATACGGCCATCAACCTGGACGGTATCGTCCAGCGCACGGCGAACCTGCCGGCGACGTACAACGTGAACCAGCCCGTCACCCCAACCGGCTCGCGCCCGCTGCCCGAGTGGGGCCAGATCACGATGGTGAAGACGATCGGCACGTACGACTACAAGGCGTTGCTTGTTCGTCTCGAGAAGCGGCTGTCGCACCACTATCAGTACCAGGTGGCCTACACGCTGGCGAAGCAGGACACCAACTTCCCGATCACCGACGCATACGTGCGGACGCAGGATCAGGGGCCGGCTGGCAACGATCGGCGGCATGCGCTCGTCGTCAGCGGCGGCATCCAGCTGCCGCAGGATGTTGTCGCCGGCGTCATCTTCAGCTACCGGTCGACGACGCCGTTCACGCCGTCGGCGGGCATCGATCTGAACAATGACGGCTCGACCAACGACCTGGTGCCCGGCACGTACAGGAGCATCGGCAATCGCGACAACGCGGCGATGCTTGCGGCCGTCAACGCGTATAGGGCCTCGAGGAATCAAGGACCGATTCCGGCCTCGCAGATCGACACGAGCGCCCTGAGCAGGACGGACGTGCGCGTCACCAAGGGATTCAGCCTTGGCAGCACGCGGAAGATCGAGCTGGTCGGGCAGGTGTTCAACCTGTTCGGCCAGGACAACCTGGGTGGCATTGGCGCGGGCTGGGTGACCAACGCCACGTCCAACTCGTTCGGACAGATTCTCAGCTCGCAGCCGCGGCAGCAGGGCGAGATCGCTATCAGGTACATCTGGTAGGGATTAGGGATTAGTTAGGGATTAGGGATTAGGGATTAGGGATTCGGGATTAGGGATTCGGGATTCGTGGCCCGGCGACTCACACGTCGCCGGGCCATTGTGTTCTTGAGCGGAGAGTTCGATGAGGAAGAAGCTTGGTGTGGCGCTCATCGCGATCGCGTTGCTGTCGCTGACGCTCGTCGCGCAGCAGCTCACGTATCCCGACACGGCGCGCGGCAACCAGGTGGACACCTACTTCGGCGAGCGCGTCGCAGATCCGTACCGGTGGCTCGAGGACGATAACGCGCCGGACACGACGAAGTGGGTCGAAGCCGAGAACGCGGTGACGTTCCGCTATCTCGACGCCATCCCGTATCGCCCGGGTGTCAAGCGCCGGATCGAGCAGCTGTTCAACTATCCGCGGTACGGCGCCCCGTTCCGCAACGGCGAGCATTTCTTCTTCAGCAGGAACGACGGGCTGCAGAACCAGAGCGTGTACTACATGCAGAAGGGGCTCGACGGACCTCCCGAGGTGCTGATCGATCCCAACAGGTTCGCCGTTGACGGCACGTCGCAGCTCGCGGCATTCAAGCTGTCGAAAGACGGGAAGTATCTGGCCTATGGGATCTCTCAGGGCGGCTCGGACTGGCGGGAGATCCACGTGATGGACGTGGCGTCGCGGAAGACGCTCCCCGACGTGCTCACGTGGGTGAAGGTGTCGGACATCGCATGGCAGGGCAACGGCTTCTACTACAGCCGCTATGACGCGCCAAAGCAGGGAGAGGAGCTGACCTCGTCGAACGACGATCACAAGGTGTTCTATCACCGCATCGGCTCCGCGCAGGCGCAGGACGAGCTGATGTACGAGGACAAGGCGAACCCGCAGCGGTTCCATGTCGCGTACACGACGGAGGACGAGCGGTTCACGATCCTCGAGATTTCCGATCGTGGAAAGGGCAAGAAGGGCAACGCGCTGTTCTTCCGCGATGCGACGAAGTCCGGTCGGGGCTGGCGCGCGCTCATTCCCGATATCGGAGACGACGAGTTCGCCGTCATCGACAACCGCGGCGACAAGCTGCTGGTGCGGACCAATCACGGCGCGTCGAACTGGAAGGCTGTCGTGATCGACTCGAAGAATCCCGCGGAGAAGGGCTGGGTCGAGTTCCTTCCCGAGAAACCGGAGCCGCTCGAAGACGTCAGCAGCGCGGGCGGGAGGATCTTCGCCAGCTATCTGAAGGATGTCGCCTCGCGCGCGTACGTCTACGACTGGACCGGCCGGCTCGAGAACGAGATCGCGCTCCCGGGGCCGGGATCGGTCGGCGGCTTTGGCGGCAGGCGCGACGACACGTTTGTCTTCTACACGTTCGTGTCGTTCGGCGTCCCGCCGTCAATCTACAAGTACGACATCCGGACGCGTACCTCCACGCTCTTTCGCCAACCGGAGATTCCCGGCTTCAGGGCCGGCGACTTCGAGACGAAGCAGTTGTTCTACACGAGCAAGGACGGCACGCGCGTCCCGATGTTTGTCGTCCACCGGAAGGGCCTGAGGCTGGATGGCAGCAACCCGACGCTGCTCTACGGGTACGGCGGATTCAACGTCACGACAGCACCCGGTTTCAGCTCCACGCGGCTGGCGCTGCTGGAGCAGGGTGTGGTGTATGCGTCGGCAAACATCAGGGGCGGCGGCGAGTACGGCGAGAAATGGCACGACGCCGGGACGAAGTTGAAGAAGCAGAACGTCTTCGATGACTTCATCGCCGCGGCGGAGTACCTGATCGACCAGAAGTACACCTCACCGCAGCGCCTGGCGATCCAGGGGGCGTCGAACGGCGGACTGCTCGTCGGCGCCGTCGCCAACCAGCGCCCCGACCTCGTGAAGGTCGTGATCCAGCAGGCGGGCGTCATGGACATGCTGCGGTTCCAGAAGTTCACGATCGGGTGGAACTGGGTGCCCGATTACGGCTCGAGCGACAACGAGGCGGAGTTCAGAGCGCTTCGCGCGTATTCGCCGATCCACAACATCAAGGGCGGTGTTGCGTATCCGGCAACGCTCATCACCACCGCCGATCACGATGACCGTGTCGTCCCGGCGCATTCGTTCAAGTACACCGCCGCGCTCCAGCATGCGCAGGGCGGCACGAACCCGGTGCTGATCCGCGTCGATACCAATTCCGGTCACGGCGCGAGCAGCACCACGAAGGCGATCGAGCAGGCGGCGGACATCTACTCGTTCATCTTCAAGAACCTGGGCGTCGACCCGAAGTACTAATCAATCCCGGAACTCACTTGGGTTGACAATCCGCAACGGGACTCGCACCCCACCGCGCAAGCGTGCGCGGTGGGGGCCCCGCCTGCAGCTTCGATCCGAGCGTCTGCGTGGCCGGGTCGGGCCCCGTTGCGCCTTGTCAACCCAAGTGAGCTCCGGGCGTAGTTGAGCAGGCCACCGAGACGCTGGCGGCGGTGAATCCCGTCGGACGCACCGTCGCACCCTCGCACGATTCGCACCCTCGCACGGCGCTATTGCAGTCTGTCCGCCGAGCGCACTTCCTCAGTCAGAAGCCCCACAAGTCTGTAGACGAAATATTTTTCAACACAATTTCGTCTTGGGATCAGCACCGTCCGCGCTCTCCAGGCGCCTCAGAACGTCACATCGTGATGCTGTGTGCCGGCGCGACGGTCGTCGAGAGTGCTTTCGCGACGTTTGAGCCCCAAGTGACCCCGTAATCAGATCCAGGATTGTCGCGTTGGCGATCGTGCCGACACGATTGTCGCCGCTCGTCGACTTGCTCGCCGCGCGTGCGATCTGTATCCTCGAGATGGTGATGGTGCGCTCGCTTCCCTGCCGCAGCGAGCGCGATCGAGCCGTCACCGCACGTCCGGGCACTTCGTCGTGTCCACCTCCTGATTCAGTAGCGCTCCAAGACGAGCCGAACGTCCCGCCACGAGTACGGCGGGCTCGTACCTCTGTTTCGTTGGGAGTGCTCGATGTCCCTGCCCTTACTGAAGCGAGCGGCCGATGACGACGGCGATTTCGTGCGCGTGTCGCCGAAGACGCGCGCGCGTTCCGCGGCGCTGTGCGGGACGGGACTCGAGGGGCAGATGCCCCCCCGCGCGCCGGGCGCCGGCGAACAGTACCGCTTTCACTTCGACATGGGCCGGTGCATCGGGTGCAAGTGCTGCGTGGTCGCGTGCAACGAACAGAACGGGAATCCGGCGGCGATCAACTGGCGTCGTGTCGGTGAGATCGAGGGCGGGTGGTATCCGAACACGCGCCGCACCTATCTGTCGATGGGCTGCAACCACTGCGTCGATCCCACGTGCCTGAGCGGATGTCCCGTCGACGCGTACTCCAAGGATCCCGCGACCGGAATCGTGCGGCACAGCGCCGAGGCGTGCATCGGCTGCCAGTACTGCACCTGGAACTGCTCGTACGGTGTGCCTCAGTACAACGCCGAGCGTGGAGTGGTCGGCAAGTGCGACATGTGCCATGGGCGCCTCGCGCTCGGCCAGGCGCCGGCATGCGTGAGCGCATGTCCCGAAGGCGCGATTGCGATCGAGATCGTGAAGACGGAGGAGTGGCGCGCGGCGTTCGTGGCCGGCACGCCTGGAGGCGGCGTTCCGCAGGCGGATGGCAGCATCTCGACGACGCGCGTGACGCTGCCGAAGGAGCTGCCGCCGAATGCTCGGCCGCTGTACCTGTCGAACGTGCACCCGGAAGAGCCGCACTGGCCGCTGGTCATCATGACGGTCCTGACGCAGCTTGCCGTCGGCGCATTCACGACGATCTGGCTGCTGCAGCTGCTCGGACTCTCGACGCGACTGGGCTCCGCGGCGGTCACGTCGCTCCTGGTGGCGGCGCTCGCGCTCAACGCCTCCACACTGCATCTCGGCCGGCCCATTCACGCGTATCGCGCGCTGAAGATGTGGAGACGATCGTGGGTGAGCCGCGAGGTGCTGCTGTTCACGGCGTTTGCCGCGGTGGCGGCCGTGTATGCGGTCATCCTCTGGTTCGGTCTGCCCGGCGGCGCGGTCGTTGGCGCGCTGACCGCGCTGTTTGGCGTCGCCGGCGTGACCGCCAGCGCGTGCATCTACCGCGTGCCGTCGCGCCCGGCGTGGAACACCCGCTACACGCTGCTGCAGTTCAATCTCACCGCGGGAGCGCTCGGACCGCTGCTCGCCGCTGCCGTTGGCGCGGGCGACGCGCGCTGGGTGCCGCTTGCGGCGGCCGTGATGGCGTCTGCGCAACTGGTGCTGCTCGCGCTGCGCTTCTTCCGACTCATCGCGGCGGGCGGCATCGAGCTCCAGGGCACCGCGCGACTGCTTGCGACGACGTTGAAGTCGCGTTTCATTGCGCGCGCGCTGCTGCTCGCGCTTGGCGGTATCGCTCTGCCGCTCGTCGCCCCGCCGTCGGTGGCGTGGCTGGCGCTGGCGCTCGCGCTGACCGGCGAAATCATCGGCCGCTATCTGTTCTTCGTCAGCGTCGTGCCCAAGCACATGGCCGCGCCATACCTCGAGCTCGGGAGCGAGGCGGCATGAACGTGAAGCGCCTGCTTGGTCTCGACACCGATGCCGATCGGTACGCGTACGGAGTGGATCCGGTCAGCGGCTTCGTATCCGCGCAGAAGATTCCGGATCGATGGGTCGCGACCACGTGCGGCTACTGCTCGGTGGGGTGCGGCATGTTTGTCGGCGTCAAGGACGGCGCCGCGGTCAGCGTCCGTGGCAATCCGGATCACCCGGTGAATCGCGGCGTGCTGTGTCCCAAGGGACTCTCCGAGCACCAGACGCTCAATACTGACAATCGCGCCAGGTATCCGCTCTTCAAACGCAACGGAGGTTTCACGCGCGTCGGCTGGGACGAGGCGATCGTCACGATGGCGTCGGCGTTCTGCGATGTCCAGGCTCGGTACGGCCGCGACGCAGTCGGGGTCATCAGCACCGGACAGCTCGTTACCGAGGAGTTCTACACGCTGGGCAAGCTCGTGCAGCTTGGCCTGGGGACCCGGAATTACGACGGCAATACCACGCTGTGCATGTCGACCGCCGTCGCCGGCTATAAGCGGTCGTTCGGCAGCGACGGGCCTCCCGGCGCCTACGAAGATCTCGAGCGCGCCGACGTGATTCTGCTCATCGGCGCCAACATCGCCGACAACCATCCGATCCTGTGCCGCCGCCTGCAGGCGAATCCCGGCACGACGCTGATCGTCGTCGACCCGCGCGTGACGAAGACCGCGATGATGGCGGACCTGCACCTTCCGATTCGCCCGCGTGCCGATCTCGCGCTGCTCAACGGCTTGATCCACATCGTCATCGAGCACGACTTGATCGATCGCGACTACGTCGAGCGCCACACGACCGGATTCGACGCGCTGTGTGAATCGGTTCGCCAGTACACCCCGGATCGCGTGGCGGAGATCACCGGCCTTTCACTCGAGGTGATCTATCGGGTGGCGTCGCTGTATGCCAACGCGCGCGCCGCCTTTATCGGCTGGACGATGGGCGTGAATCACAGCACGAAGGGCACGGAGACGGTCAACGCGATCAACAATCTCGCGCTCATCACGGGGAACATCGGGCGCTCCGGCGCCGCGCCCTTTTCGATCACCGGGCAGTGCAACGCGATGGGCACCCGCGAGGCCGGCTTCGCCTCGAGCCTTCCCGGGTATCGAAAGTTCGAATGCGCCGAGGACCGCGACGCCCTGGCGGCGATCTGGAAGGTGCCGGCCGAACGTCTCCCGGCGGCGCGCGGCCTCGCCTATCCGGACATCATCGAAGCCGCGCTCGAGCGGAAGATCCGCGCCCTCTGGATCATCGCGACCAATCCGATCGTCTCCTTCCCCAATCTCGGCGTCTTGCGGCAGGCGCTGGAAGGCCTCGAGTTTCTCGTCGTGCAGGACGGATTCCACCCCACGCCAACCTCCGAGCTCGCCGACCTCGTGCTGCCGGCGGCGATCTGGGGCGAAAAGGAGGGCACGTACACGAACTCCGAGCGGCGCGTCAGCAAGGTGAACCGTGCGGTGGATCCGCCAGGAGAAGCGCGCGCCGACTTCGACATCTTCCTCGACCTGGCTGATGCGCTGGCCGTGCGCGACGAGCTGTTTCCCGGGTGGTCCGCGCCGCGCGACGCCTTCGAGGAATGGAAACAAGTATCGGCGGGTCGTCTCTGCGACTACTCCGGAATGACCTATGAGGCCATCGAGGCGAATGGAGGGATTCAATGGCCCTATCCGGCGGGAGCTGCCGAGCCCGCGGCCACGCGGCGCTTGTACTCCGATGGCAACTTTCAAACCGATGACGGTCGCGCACGCTTGATTCCGGTGGCGTGGGAGCCGTTCCCGGAGCAGCCGTCTGACGACTTTCCCCTGGTGCTCAACACGGGCCGCACGGTGGAGCACTGGCATACACGGACCAAGACGGGGAAGGTTCCGATCCTGGAGCGGCTGTCCCCGAACGCGTGGGTCGACATGAACCCGCGCGATGCGCGGAGGCTGTCGCTGAAGCCGCAGGACCGCGTCGATGTCGTGTCGCGTCGCGGCCGGATCAAGGACGTTGAGCTGCGAGTCACGGAGACGATGGCGCCAGGCCAGATCTTCGTTCCGTTCCATTACGCGGAAGCAAACGCCAACGGCGTCACGCAGAGCGCGTTCGATCCGATCTCGCGCGAGCCCAACTACAAGCAGTCGGCCGTACGCGTCGAAAGGTCGATGCGATGAAGCAGCTGGTCGTGGTCGGCAACGGCATGGCCGGCATGGCCTGCGTGGAGCAGATCCTGAAGCACACGCCGCGCTTCGACATCACGGTGTTCGGCGACGAGACGCACGTCAACTACAACCGCGTGCTGCTCTCATCGGTCCTCGCGGGTGAGAAGGCGGCCGACGACATCGTCCTCCATCCGCTCGACTGGTACCGGGAGCACGGCATCCGCCTGCACGTCGGCGTCCGGATTGTCGACGTCGATCCAAATGCCAGGACGGTCACCGGAAATGACGGCGGCGTCACGCGCTACGACACGCTGCTGCTCGCCACGGGGAGCACCGCATGGCTCCCGCCCATCGCCGGTCTCGACAAGGACGGCGTTCTCGTGTTCCGCACACTGGACGACACCCGCGAGCTGATGCGTCGATCAGGGCCGGACACCAGGGCCGTGGTCATCGGTGGGGGCCTGCTCGGGCTCGAGGCGGCGCGCGGCCTCCAGGCGCAGGGCTGCCAGGTCACGGTCGTGCACCTGATGCCAACGCTGATGGAGCGACAGCTCGATCCGGATGGCGGGCACTATCTCCTCGGGAAGATGGAGGATCTCGGCATTCGCGTACTGCTCGGACGCACGACCACGGCCATCCTGGGCAACGGCCATGTCGAGGGCGTCGCGCTCTCGGACGACAGCTGCCTCGAGGCGGATCTCGTGGTTGTCGCCGCCGGCATCAGGCCCAACGTCGATCTCGCGCACAAGGCGGGTCTTCACGTCAACCGCGGCATCGTCGTCAACGATTTCATGGAGACCTCCTCGCCGGACGTGTTCGCGGTGGGCGAGTGCGTCGAGCACAACGGCATCTGCTATGGCCTGGTCGCACCGCTCTTCGAGCAGGGCAAGGTGCTCGCCGCCACGATCACCGGCAACAAGGGGCCGACGTACACCGGCACGGTGCAGGCCGCCAAGCTCAAGATCATGGGCGTGGAGGTCTTCTCGGCGGGCGACTGGAGCGAACAGAACTCCGAGCCTGTCCGTTACGAGGATCGCGCGCTGGGCGTCTACAAGAAGGTCACGCTGCGCGACGGAAGACTCGCCGGTGTGATCCTGGTCGGCGACACCTCCGACAGCCACCGCTACATGGAATGGCTGCGGACCAATGCGGATCTCACCGATCAGCGACGCCATGTACTCTTCCCGCCGCCGGCCGCCGACGCAGGACTCGACGCCGCGGAAATGGCGGACAGCGCAACCGTCTGCGGCTGCGTGGGCGTCACCAAGGGCGCCATCATCTGCGCCATTCACGAACAGGGGGTCAACACCCTGTCGCAGCTCAAGGAAGCCACACGCGCAAGCACCGGCTGCGGCAGCTGCAGCGGCCTGTGTCAGGAACTCCTGCGAGCCGTCGCCCCGGAGTTCGAAGAAGACGCGAGGACAGTGATCTGCGCCTGCGTGCCGTTCGCCGAGGATCGCCTGCGCGACATCCTCCGCAGCCAGCGGCTGAAGTCGGTGCAGGAAGTCCTCGACATCTACGGCAACGGCCAGGGCTGCGAGGTCTGCAAGCCGGCGCTCAGCTACATGGTCGACATGCTGTGGTGCGGCGACCACGCGGAAGATCGGTCGGCGCGGTTCATCAACGATCGCGTCCACGCCAACATTCAGAAGGACGGCTCGTTTTCGGTCGTGCCGCGGATGCGCGGCGGCGTGACGAGTCCGGCGGAGCTGCGGCGGATTGCGGATGTCGCTGAGAAATACAGCGTTCGCATGGTGAAGATCACGGGCAGCCAGCGCATCGATCTGCTCGGCATCAGAAAAGAGGATCTGCCGAAAGTCTGGGCCGATCTCGGTATGCCCTCCGGTCAGGCGTACACGAAGGGCGTCCGCATGGTGAAGACCTGTGTCGGCACCGACTTCTGCCGGTTCGGCGTGCAGGATTCGACGACGGTTGGCATCGAGATGGAGCGGCGGCTCGAACAGCTCTATACGCCGCACAAGGTCAAGATGGGAGCGGTCGGGTGCCCCCGGAACTGCGCGGAAGCCACGGTGAAGGACATCGGACTTGTCGGTCAGGAAGGCAGCTGGCAGGTGGTCGTCGGCGGCGCCGCGGGCAAGCACGTACGCAAGGCCGATCTCCTGACGACCGTCGTGACATCCGAGGAAGCGCTGGAGGCGGCGGAGCTCTTCTTCCAGTACTACCGCGAGAGCGCGAATTACCTCGAACGTACCTACGACTTCGTTGAACGGCTCGGCATCGAGAAAGTCAGGAAAGACACGGTCTACGCCCCGGACAACATCCAGCAGGGGCTTCGCGACCGGCTGCACAAGTCGAAAGCGAGAGCGCGCGATCCCTGGCAGGAAGGTGGCACGCCAAAGCATCCAACGCAGTTCATTCCGCTTCATCCCGTGGAGAACACCCTCGCATGAGCGAACACCGCTGGCTCCGAATCACCGAGTGCCACAACATCCCGCCTCGCGAGGGGCGCGCGGTGACCGTGGGCCGCCACGACATCGCCATCTTCAATCTTGGCGATCGCTTTCTCGCAACCGCCAACCGCTGCCCGCACCGCGGCGGGCCGTTGTGCGACGGCATTGTCACCGGGACGTCGGTCGTCTGTCCGCTCCATACATGGAAGATCAGTCTCGAAAGCGGAGCGGTCGAGCGGCCGCGGACGGAGGCCTGCGTGCGGACGTATCCGACGCGTGTCGAAAACGGGATGGTGCTTCTTGCCGTGCCGATGGATCCGCGCGCGGAGCACGCCGCATGACGCGTCAACGGACCGGGTTTCTCGCCAGCGGCCACCTTCCGACGCTCGTGGCGGCGCTGCTGTACTTCGACGTGAGCTTCATGACGTGGGTGCTGCTGGGACCGCTCGCGCCGTTTCTTCGGGATGAGTTCGGCTTGACCGCGACGCAGCAGGGTCTGCTGACGGCGGTGCCGCTGCTCGGCGGCTCGGTGTGTCGTCCGGTGCTCGGCATTCTTGGCGATTACGTGGGCGGTCGCCGGGCAGGTGTGATCGGATTGAGCCTCACGCTGGTGGCGCTCTTCACAGGGTGGACGGCTGGGCATTCGCTTCTGGCGTTGTACGGCGTGGCGTTCATGCTGGGCATCGCCGGCGCCAGCTTCGCCGTTGCGCTGCCGCTGGCGAGCCGATGGTATCCCCCCGAGTATCAGGGACTGGCCATGGGAATCGCAGGCGCGGGAAATTCCGGGACGCTGCTGGCCACGCTGCTTGCGCCGCGTGTTGCCGAACGTTTCGGCTGGGCAAACGCGTTCGGCTTCGCGATGCTGCCGGTGGCTGCTGTGCTCGTCATCTTCGCGCTGATGGCGCGCGACAGCCCGACACGCGGCGCGCCGCCGCGCGCGCGCGACTACGCCGCCCTGCTGAGCGAGACCGACATGCTCTGGCTGGCCGGCCTGTACTGCCTGACGTTTGGTGGCTTCGTCGGGTTTTCCAGTTTTCTGACGACCTTCTTCTACGAGCAGTACCACTTGTCACGCGTTGCTTCAGGCGATTTCACGACCGTTGCGGTGGTGGCGGGCAGCCTGCTGCGGCCTGTCGGCGGATGGCTGGCGGACCGGGTGGGCGGTTACAGGCTGCTCGTCCTCCTTCTCGGGGGGTTCGCGGTCTGTCTTGCGGCGATCGCCGCGGCGCCTTCGCTGTTCACGGCCGTCGCGGTCATCTTCGTCGGCATGGGACTGCTCGGCATGGGAAACGGCGCGATCTTTCAGATGGCGCCGCAGCGATTTCCCGATCGCATGGGCATCGTGACGGGGATTGTCGGCGCGGCCGGAGGTCTCGGCGGGTTCTGCCTGCCCACGCTGTTCGGGGTCTCGAAGGATGCGACCGGCGGATACACGGTCGCGCTGCTGTTACTGGTCGGGGTGTTCGCGGCGGGCACGATCGCGCTGCTCGAGGCCGGCATTACGTGGTCGCGGCGGTGGTCGCCGGACGCGGTGCGGCAGTCTGGCGTCTATGCCTATCGCGCGAAGGCGCAGCCGCAGGCGGCTGAAGATGCCGCGTAGCACGCATGATGTCCACGTGGTTCCAGAATTGGCAATCTTAAGGTCGGTTTCGGGCGTGAGCGAAAAATCGGACATCGATTTTCTGCACGAGATCGGCAGCCGGATCGCCGCCGCGGATCCGTTCCACGCCGTGCTGACCCACGTCGTGCAGCTCGTCTCGAGCACCGTGCGCTGCGACTCGTGCTTCATCTATGTCCTGGAGGAGGAGGAGCTGGTGCTGCGCGCCTCGAAGAATCCACACCCGGAGGTGGTGGATCGCCTGAAGATTCCGATCGGGCATGGCATTACGGGCTGGGTGGCCGAGCATTGCCAGCCGGTCGCGGTTGGCCGCCACGCGTTCGAGGATCCGCGTTTCCAGCTGTTCAACGAGCTGCCCGAAGATCGCTTCGAAGCGTTTCTGTCGGTTCCCGTGCTCTCACGCGGAAAGCTGGTCGGGGTGATCAACGTGCAGCATCGGCGTCCGCATGATCACAGCCGGCGCGAAATCCAGATGGTCTCGATGCTCGGGTTTCTTGTCGGGGCTGAAATCGAGATGGCGCGCCTCGAGACCATCAACAGCGAGCTCTCCGAGCGGCTGGAAACGCGGAAGCTGGTGGATCGGGCGAAAGGCATTCTCCAGCGGGATCTGGGCATCACCGAGGAAGAGGCCTATCTCACCATTCAGCGCCAGAGCCGCCAGCGGCGCAAGTCGAAGAAAGAGATTTCGGAGGCCCTGATCCTTGGCGACGAATTGAGACGCGGCAAACGCGGTGCCTGAGCTAAGCTCGAACGATGGCTGACCTCTTGACGTCGTGACGGAACAGCACGAACTTCAGGCTGCGATCGAAGGCCTCCATCTTCGATATCAATCGTTGACCGACGGGTCCGTCGCCACCTACATCCCGGAGCTCGGCAAGGCCGACCCCGAGGACTTCGGCATCAGCATCGTCACCGCCGAGGGGCGCGTCTTCGAAACCGGTGAGTGCCGTCGTCCCTTCACCCTCCAGTCGATCTCAAAGCCGTTCACCTTTGGCTTGGCGCTCGAGGCGTTCGGAGACGAACGAGTCGCCAGGCATGTGGGCGTCGAACCGAGCGGCGACGCGTTCAACGCCATCGAGCTGCAGGACGGCACGAACCGTCCCTACAATCCGATGATCAACACGGGAGCGATCACCGTCACGGCGCTGCTCCACGCGCGGTACGGAGACGAGACGTTCGATCATCTGCTGGACCGGCTGAGCGCTGCCGCCGGCCGTCCACTTGAGGTCGATGAGGCCGTGTTCGAGTCCGAGCGACGGACCGGGCACCGCAACCGTGCGATTGCGCACCTGCTGCTCAATTTCGGCGTCGTGCACGAGGAGGCTGAGCGCGCGCTCGATGTCTACTTCAGGCAGTGCGCGATTCTCGTGACCTGTAGCGACCTGGCAACGATGGCCGCAACGCTCGCGAATATGGGCCGCCACCCGCTAACGGGCACTCAAGTGTTCGACGTCACGTCGGTCAAGCACATGCTCGCGATCATGTTCACGTGCGGGATGTACGACTACTCGGGCGAGTGGGCTTACCGGGTGGGCGTTCCCGCCAAGAGCGGCGTGAGCGGCGGCGTGATGGCAGTAGTAAACCGGCAGATCGGCATCGCCACTTACTCGCCCAGGCTCGACACCCGCGGCAACAGCGCGCGCGGCATCGAGGTCTGCGTCGAGCTGGCGGCGCGGCTCGGGCTGCACGCCTTCGACTGCCTGAATTTCGGTTCGAGCTTTCTCAAGGTCGTGCTCTGACACCGGCGGCCCGTAATGTCCCAATCGCCCCGTCGCACCGTCGCACCTCGCACCGTCGGACGCACCGTCGCACGTCGCACCCTCGCACCATCGGACGCACCGTCGCACCCTCGCACGATTCGCACCGTCGCACGACGCTATTGCAGTGTGTCCGCGAGCATCGCGACGCTGAGCGCGTAGAGATGCGCGCAGTTGTAGCCAAGCAGCGCGTCGTAGTTCGGATAGACGAGGAAGCTGCGGCCGCCGGTTTCGACTAGGCTGGCGGGGATGTCGCTGCCGGGCAACGCGCCTCCACTCTTGAGCCGCACTCCACGCTCGCCCCAGCTGTTCAGCGGCCGACGCTCGGTCATCATCCGCGTCGCAGTGCAGCCGGTGGTGCGCATCGGGATGTCCCGGATCTTCTCGCGCGCATCGGCGGTGATCGTCACTTCCCGGCCCCATGCCTGGCCGGCTGTCCAGCCGTAGTCGTTCAAGTAACTCGCGATCGACGCAAGGGCGTCAGGCGTGGAACGCCAGATGTCGCGCAGGCCGTCCTTGTCGAAATCGACGGCGTGCTCCAGGTAGCTCGAGGGCATGAACTGCGGTTGTCCCATCGCTCCCGCCCACGACCCGGTCATCGTCTTCGCGTCGATGTAGCCGCCCGATACGATCGTCAGCGCCTTGAACAGCTCGCCACGGAAAAAGTCGGAGCGCCGAGGCTCCCAGGCGAGCGTCGCCAGCGCCTGGAATACAGGTGTGGCGCCGGTGAACTCACCGTAGTGCGATTCGATGGCCCAAATCGCGAGCACGATCGACGGCGGGACGCCGTACGTCGTCTGTATGCTGCGCAGCAACGTGCGGTCCTGGGTCGCATGTTGACGGCCAAGACGGATGATGCGCGGCGTGGCGAGCGCCCTGAAGTAGCGGTCGAGCGTGCGCGTAAATTCTGTCTGCGAGCGGTCGCGCTCGACGACGCGCGGCAGCGGCTGCAATCCGACGAGCGTGTCGTTCAGCAGCTCTTCGCTGAAGCCGCGCGCGCGCGCGTCAGCGATCACATCGCTGAGCCATGCGTCAAATGGCTTTGGCGCCTCCTGGATGACGCCCTGCGCCGGTGCGAGGAGAGCGGCGGAGAGAAGGAGAGCGATCAGGCGCATCGCAATGTGAAGATCTTAAATCACGATCACCTCCCCCAATCGATGTTCGACGCCATCTGCACCTGTCGTCCCCGCCGCTCCAGAGCACGCCGCATGGCGAGGCTTTCGGCCGGCGTGAAGAGCCAATCGGCCGGATCGTCGCGTCGAAGCTCTCCGCGCGACCAGATCGCGCGCATCAACCCGGCCGCGCCGTGGGCATTGGTCCCGAGCAGGAGATGCCCGATCTCGTGCGCGATCGCGTGCCCGAGCAGCGTCGCACCATCGACACCCGCCTGCCTGGCCAGCCACTCGACTCGATCGACGTAGACCGTTGCGAGGGCACCGGCAGATGCCGGCACATCGACCAGCGAGTAGCCAAGCGAGAGCTCGCCGTGCGCAGTGATCACGCCCGGAAGGGACGGCAAACGGACGGCGAGCTCGTCCTGCGCGAGGGGCGCGTCGCACTCCGCCGGATTCATCGCTGAACCGCTGCGCCCGCACTCGACCCACGTGATGTCGATGCCGGCGGCGGCCAGGACCCCGGCCGCCGCACGCAGGGCAACCGACTGATCCGCCACCGGCATGACCGCGCCGTCGTACACGCGCACCTGGACGCGCGCACGACCATCCCCAATCGCATCCTTGCCCGACGACCTGTCCGACGAAGCGCCAGGCGCGAAGGCGGAAGCCGGCCCGGCAGCCGCATCGACCGCTGCGCCAAGAAGTCCCGCCACCATCACTGCCGTCGCGAGCTCGTTTCGCACCACGCCACTGTGCGCCCCGCGGGTAGGTGCCTCAATGCACTGGAGGTGACACGAGGTGACATCCAGGTGACCCGCGATTGTCAGCACCACAAGGGCCCGGATCCGCGGGCGATAATTGTGTGAACCGGAAGCGGGACCAGACTCGTATTACCGTCGCAAGGTCCGGATAGATCGCGGGATCGGGCTCGTGTACAAGTGTCGTGTCATGGATGTGGGAATACGTATGAATTCACCGACCGAGGCGGAGCGGTTATTGCGATTTGACGTCTTCGAGCTCGATGTGCGCTCGCACGAGCTGCGCAAGGGGAAGAACCGCATCCGTCTGCAGGAGCAGCCGTTCGAGATCCTCCGGATGATGCTCGAGCACCCCGGCGACGTCGTCACACGCGAGGAGCTGGCCAGGCGCCTGTGGCCCGAGGGGACGTTCGTCGACTTCGAGCACAGCCTGAACGCCGCGGTGAAGCGGCTCAGGGCTGCGCTTGGAGACGACGCCGACAATCCGAGGTTCGTGGAGACGCTCCCGCGTCGCGGGTACCGGTTCATCGCGTCGCTGGTGGCGAACGGCGGCGCTGCCGTCATGCCGGTCGCGCCCGAGTACACGGCGCGCCTTGCGGTGCTGCCGTTCACGAATTCCAGCGGCGACGTGGGGCAGGAGTACTTCAGCGACGGCCTGACCGAGGAGATGATCCTGCAGCTCGGTCGGCTCGGACGCGGTCGGCTCGGCGTGATCGCCAGGGCCTCGTCGATGATGTTTAAGGGCGGAACGCGCCGCGCGCGCGAGATCGGCGAGACGCTGCGCGCCGACTACCTGCTCGAGGGAAGCGTCCGGCGGGAGGGCGATCGCGTGCGCATCACCGCGTGGCTGGTGGAAACATCGAGTGAGACACACCTCTGGACGGATGTCTACGAGCGTCACCTGACCGATTGCCTGTCGGTGCAGGCCGACGTCGCCGCCCGGATTGCGCAATCGCTTGCGTTGGAGCTCATGCCGGAACAACCGGTGCATCGCTCGCGTGATGTGGCTGCGTACCAGACGTACCTGAAGGGGCGTTATTACTGGAACATCCCGGGCGATCAAGGTCTGGACCAGGCGATTTTCTATTTTGATCAGGCGCGTGCATCAGACCCCGAATTTGCGGCCGCCCACGCGGACCTTGCGCGTGCTCACACGGCGCGCGCCGAATACTACAGCATCATGCCGCGAACGGCTCTCGAAGCCGCGCTTCCAATCGCGCTCCGCGCGCTCGAGCTCGATCCGCATCTGTCCCATGCGCATCTTGCGCTCGCGAACATCCGCGCGATGCTCGACTGGGACTGGGAAGGGGCGGAAGCCGCGTACCAACACGCCATCGCGCTGAACCCGAGCAGTGATGGGGCGCATCGCTGGTACGGGCTGCTTCTTGCGGGACTTGGACGACACACCGAAGCCGTCCGCGAGGCTCAATGCGCGCGGGAGCTCGATCCGCTCTGCCTCGTCGTCGGCACAAGCGCCGCGTGGACGCAGTACATGGCCGGCGACTACGAAGCGGCGATCGAAACCTGTCGCCACGTGATCGATATGGACGCGCGTTTTGCGCCGTCACGACGCGTGCGTGGCGCCGCGCTTCTTCAGATTGGTCGTCCAGCGGAGGCTGTGGCGGAGCTCGAATCGGCCGCCACGGTTGCTCCTGAGGATCCCGTGCTGCTTGCGTGGCTCGCGCACGCGAAGGCCGTCAATGGCGACTGCGCGGCAGCGTCCGTGTTGCTGCAGGCGTTGCAGCGCCTCGCTGAACGCAGGTTCGTCCCGTCCTATCACCTCGCGCTCGCCCACGTCGGCCTCGGCAGCCATGACGACGTGTTCGCGCTCCTGAACCGCGCCTGCGAGGAGCGCGATCCCGTCCTGCTGAACGTCGGACTGGATCCGCGCTTCGAGCCGGTGCGGGACGACGAGCGGTTCACGAAGCTGCTCGATCGGTTGCGCCTGTAATCGGTTGGTGGTTGGTGGTTGGTGGTTGGAATGCGCATCCTCGTCGTCGAAGACGAACAGAAGGTCGCCAACGCCCTGCGCGAGGGGCTCGAGGGCGAGCGCTATGACGTCGTGGTCGAGCGCACGGGCGAGAGCGCGTTCTTCAGGCTCAACACCGAAACGTTCGATCTGATCCTGCTCGATCTCACGCTGCCGGGGCGCGATGGGCTGGAAATCCTGACGACGCTGCGCGGGAAGCGCGTGAAGACGCCGGTGCTCGTGCTCACGGCGCGTGACACGCTGCAGGATCGCGTCGCCGGCCTCGACTCCGGCGCCGACGACTACCTGGTCAAGCCGTTCGCCTTCGCCGAGTTGCTCGCCCGCATCCGCGCGCTGCTGCGCCGCGGCCGCGCCTCCGAATCCCCGCGTCTTGTCGTCGGCGACCTCACGATGGACCTGATCACGCGAAAGGTGCAGCGCGGCGGCCAGGCGGTGGAGCTGACGGTGCGCGAGTTCGAGCTGCTCGAGTACCTGATGCGGTACGAAGGGCAGGTCGTGTCGCGGGAGACGCTGGCGCGCGACGTGTGGAGGGAAACCGCCAGGACGACGCCGCTCGACAACGTGATCGACGTGCACATCGCCCGCCTGCGGAGGAAGGTCGACGTCGAGCGGCCGGTCCGGCTGATTCACACCGTTCGCGGGGTCGGCTTCATGCTCCGGGAGGGCGAGCCCTGATGCGCTGGTGGCGATCGCACAGCGTCCGCGTCCAGCTCACGCTGTGGTACGTCGGCGCGATGATCGTCGTGCTGGCCGTCTACGCCGCCGCGATCCTCGCCTACGTGAGCCGCAGCGCCTCCGCGGCGCTCGATCAGCAGCTCCGCGCGGACTTCCAGTGGGCGGCCGCGATCGTCGAGCAGACGCCCGAGGGAGGCATCACGTGGAACGGCGAGGACACCGCCGAAGAGGTGCGGCCCTGGCTGCAGGTGTGGAGTCCCGACGGAGAGCTTCTGTATCGCAACGACCTCGCGATCGAGGGGGCGATGCCGGGACGGGATCTGTTGAACCTGGCGGATGACACGATCGTCGCGATTCCAACGGCCGACGTGCCGCTGCGGGTGTTGAGCCGGCGCGGACAGATCGCGTCGAAGCCGGTGGTGATTCAGGTCGGGCGGTCGGAAGGGCCGATGCGCCAGCAGCTCCGCGACGTCGTGCTGATCCTGCTGCTCGGCCTTCCGCTCGCGGTCGCCACCGCGGGACTTGGCGGCTACACGGTCGCAAGCCACGCGCTGGCGCCGATTGAGCGCATGACCGAGCGTGCGCGGACGATCAATGCCGATCGGTTGAGCGATCGGCTGCCGGTGATCAATCCCGACAACGAGATGGGCCGCCTGGCGACCGTCTTCAACGCGACGCTGGGCCGCCTCGAAGCGTCCTTCGATCAGATGCGCCGCTTTACCGCGGACGCCTCTCACGAGCTGCGCACGCCGCTGACGGCGATCCGCAGCGTCGGCGAGGTCGGCCTGCGGATCCGCCGCGACGAGGCGGCGTACCGCGCGATCATCGGCAGCATGCTCGAGGAAGTCGATCGGCTGGCCGGGCTCGTCGACCGCCTGTTGATGCTCTCTCGCGCCGAGACCGGCCAGGCAAAGCTGTCGCTCGAAACCGTGTCGCTCGTGGAGCTGGCGGAGAGCGTCGCCGCCGACCTGGCGGTGCTCGCCGAAGAGAAGACGCAGTTGGTGATCATCGAGCCGCAGGGATCGCCGCATGCGCCCGGCGATCGCCTGATGCTGCGCCAGGCGCTGATTAACCTGGTCGACAACGCGATCAAGTTCAGCTCGTCTGGAAGCCGCATTACCGTTCGCGTGTTCGAGTCGGCAGAGCAGGCGATCGTGGACGTCGTCGACAGCGGGCCGGGCATCCCGTCCGAGGCGCGCGCCCACATCTTCGATCGCTTCTTCCGCGCGCCATCCGCGTCGTCAGAGGCGGGCGGCACGGGCCTTGGGTTGTCGATTGCGAAATCGGCGGTGGAGGCCAACGGCGGGACGCTGACCCTCGAGCGCAGCGGCGCCGACGGGAGCACGTTCCGGATCAGCGTGCCTCGCGGCTAGATCAACCACGAAGGTCACGAAAGTCACGAAGGTCACGAAAATCTAATTTGGTTTCGTGTCCTTCGAGATCTTCGTGTCATCGTGGTTCAGGCTCGTATTCGCGATCGCCAGCGCCACGAAAAGCAGCACACTTAGAAACGCCACCACGCCTGGCCAGGCGAACGCGGTCCAGAAGAACCCGCCGCACGCGCCAGCGATGCTGGCGCCCATGTAGTAGAAGAACAGATACAACGCCGAGGCCTGTGCCTTCGCCTCGCGCGCGCGAATGCCCAGCCAGCTGCTTGCCACCGAGTGCGCCGCGAAGAAGCCAACCGTGACGAGCGACATGCCGAGGATCACAGCCGCCAGCGGCCGCGCCAGCGTCACCGCCACGCCCACCAGCATCGTCGCGATGCCGGCCTCGAGCAGATTCGGCCGGGTGAACCTGTGTGAAAGCACCCCGATCAACGAGGAGCTGAAAAAACCGAGGAGGTAGAGCCCGAACACGGAGCCGACGACCGTCTGGCTCAACGAGTACGGCGGCGCCAGCAGTCGGAACGCGATGTAGTTGTAGACGGTCACAAGCGTTCCCAGGATCAGGAACGCTTCGGCGACGAGCGCGACGATCACCTTGTCGCGAAGATGCGCCTTGTACGATTCGAGCAGGCTGGCGACCGACAGCGATCGCGGACGGAAGCGGGCCGAGGCCGGCAGGCTCGAGGAAAAGATCACCGACGCGAAGACGCCAAGGACGCCGATCATCGCCAGCGCCGATCGCCATGAAAACAGATCGGTCAGGACGCCGGTCAGCAGCCGGCCGGTCATCCCGCCGAGCGCGCTGCCGCCGACGTACAGCCCCATCGACACCCCGACCGCTTCGGGATGGATCTCTTCGCCGACGTACGCCATCGCGAGCGCCGGCAGGCCGGCGAACGCGATGCCTTCCACCGCGCGAATCAGAAGGAAGGTGGGCCAGTCGCGGACCGCCGCCGACAGGATCGTCAGGATCGCGGCAGCCATGAGCGAGACAATCATCAGCGGCTTGCGCGACCATCCTTCGGCGACGGCGCCTATCACCAGCATCGAGAGCGCGAGACATCCCGTCGTGAGCGACATCGCCAGGCTGCTGGCCGGGGCGCTGATGTGGAACTCCTGCGTGAAGATCGGCAGCAGCGGCTGCACCGAGTACATCAGGAGGAAGGTGGAGAAGCCCGCCGCGGCCACGGCGAGGTTGATCTGCCGAAACGCCGGCGTGCCACGCTCGACGTGCGACGGCGCGATGGTGCGCGAGCTCGAGAGAGGCCTGGTGTGCGGCATCGGCTCCCGGTTACCGCCGCGCCAGCGCGAGGCGGACGCCGAGGCCGATCAACACCGCGCCGGTCGCCGCTTCGATTCGGCGTTTCACTCGATCCGTGAGGAGCACCGCCGCCATCCGGTCGATGAATCGCGCGTAGAGCGTGAGCCACACGAGCCCCATCAGCACGTGCGTCGTGGCAAGAAACACCGACTGCGGAAGGACCGGCCGATCCGGCGCGACGAACTGCGGCAGAAACGTCAGGTAGAAGACCGCGACCTTCGGGTTGAGGAGGTTGGTGAGCAGACCCTGCGCGAAGCACGCCCAGGGCGGCATCGGTCGTGGAGGCGGACCTTCAGGTCCGCCTGGCGCCGCGACGCCAACGGTGCGGCTGATCGCGCCATGCAGCGCACGCGCGCCGAGATAGACGAGGTACGCGCCGCCGACGTACTTCAGGATCGAGAACGCGAGCGCAGATTGCGCCAGCACCACCGCGACACCAAGCGCCGACGCCGTTCCCCAGACCAGGCAGCCGAGGCAGATGCCGAGTGACGCAAAGAACGCCTGGCGCCTGCCGCTGCCGAGCGCATGGCGCATCACGAGCGCCATGTCGGCGCCGGGCGTGATCGTCAGCAGGCCGGCGACGACGAGAAAGGCGAGAAGCTGCGGGACGGGCGGGAGGTACCCCATCGCAAAGGAGTGTACCTGACAGATTGGGGCCGGCGGAAACGTAGAGTAACGAGGGTTTACTCAAGCGGCGCTCCTCGGCCCTACCCCTTATCGTCGGCGAGCTGGTGCACGCGCTGGTGCGACAGGCCAAGGAGCCGTGCAGCGTCGCGCGCGCTCATCTTGAGGCGCCCTCCGCGCAGCACCCGCACCGCTCGACGCGCGGCGAGCGCGGCACGTCGCCCTTCCTGGTCTGCCTTCTTCCGGAGGCTCGCGTAGTCACGAATGGCCTT
>JAHFUO010000118.1 GCA_023265015.1 Acidobacteriota bacterium
CAGCGTGGCGACCTGGTTGATCGGGATGCGCTCCGGCGTCCGCGCGCTGGAAGCGATGAGTAATTAAAGAGACTTGACCAGCCGGCCGAAGCTCGGCCGATTCTTGGAAAATCGACTAGGAATTACGTTGTTCTTGACGATCCTTGAGTCGCGCGACAACCCATGTCGAACCTGGCAGTAGCCTTTCTTCGTCTCTATAATAATGGGAGTCGAAATGCCATTTGATCGGGAACGCGCCTACTACGAACAACACAAGGAAGATCTCCTCCGTCACCACGAGGGCAAGTTTGTGTTGATCGTGGGCGAGGATCTCGTGGGCTCGTTCGATGCCCAAGGGGCTGCTTACGAGGCGGGTATCGCCAAGTATGGCAACGTCCCGCTGTTCATAAAGCTAGTTCAGCGTGATGAGCCGAAAGTCTCCATTCCAGCGATGACGCTGGGTTTCATCGGTGCCCGTTCATAGTCACATCGCAGCCATTAAGGATCCCACCGCTGCGGGCGGATTCGTTGACTTCCGAGCAGCATTGGTCATTCAGGGACCAATCGTGTCTGTGCAGATTGAAGTACCAACAGCGCTTGCGGAGCAGCTCCAAAAAGAGGGCAAGCCGGTGCCCGCGCCCGTTTCTGGCGTTGCGCTGATTGACACTGGCGCCGGCGTTAGCGGGATCGATCTCAGCGTGATTGCACATCTGGAAGTGCAACCGGTAGGTCAGGTAACGGTCGCGGGGGTCACCGGTGAAAAGTTACGTTCAAAGTACCCGGCTCGATTTACATTTCCGGGAACGAGTATTCCCGACCTCAACTTCGGCGAACTTGTCGAAGCAGAATTGTCGAATCAGGCTATCGCGGGGAATCCGGGTCCGCTGATCGCGTTAATCGGCCGCGACATCCTTCATCACTTCATCTTGATCTACAACGGGCCGTCCGGAAATTTTACGCTCGCCTGCTGAGATCTTCTTTTCGTCGCGCTGGAAGCGATGAGCAATTAAGCCGCGCTACTTCTTCGACTTCTTTGCGTTCTCGTCCATCCATTCGTACATCCGGCGCACGCCCCGGACGTCCGCGCCCGGCCCCTGGATCTGCGGGAAGCGACCCTTGTAAGCCGTGAGATCCACCTGTTGGGCCGTCCGTTCGGGGGACAGCCCCTGGTTGCGAAGTGACGCCACCTGTGTCGTCAGGTCCCTCAAGTAGCCTTGATATGCGGTGATCAGACCCTTGTCCTTGAAGGGCACGCCATGACCCGGGAGATCGGTGTTGAAGTCCAGCTTCTTCAGCGCGTCAAGCGTGGTGATCCACTCGTCGAATTGGGCGTCGCCCATGTAGGCCAACTGTGATTCCATCAGGTCGCCGGTACAGACGATCTTTTCTTTCGGCAGGTACACGACCGTGTCTCCGTTCGTGTGGCCGCGCCCGAGGAAGAGCAGCTGGACTTCACGCCCGCCCAGGTTCACCACTTTCTTCTTCGAGTACGTGACGTTGGGTGGCGTGGGCTTGATCTCCTTCAGGGCTTCCCGTCCCTGTTGCGCGACGACCAGTTGGCGCTCGAGCGAAGCCTTCACGCCGGCATCGCTCGCGGCCGCGATTCGTTGCATGAGACTCTCGATGCCATTCGGGACGTTCGTCAATTGGCTGGTCTTGAAGGGTTCGCGCTCGAGGACGTTCAGATTCTGGATGGCGTACTTCACGTACTCATGCGCGATGATGTCCGCCTTCCCCGCGTAGACCTGGTTGCCATCGGTGTGGTCATAGTGAAAGTGGGTGTTGACGACGTAGCGGACCGGCTTGGTCGTGATGCTCTTGAGATCCTCGAGGAAGGCGCGCGCCGCCGCGGGCGTCGTGCCGGTATCGACCACCATCACGTCACGATCGCCGATGATCACCACGTTGTTGCTGCCGGTGACCATCGAGCCCGTCGCCGTGGCGTAGTACACGCCCTCGGCGATCTGTTCGAACTTGTAGGCCTTGCCGGTGACGACCGGGTAGGCGCTGCCCTGGGCCTTCGCGTCGATTGCCGCTGACGCCAGAATCGTGACGACCAGGAGTGCTGTTTTCATTTCTTGAGCCCTGCAGTTCATGACCGTCGATCGGGGTGATTACGCGCAGATTCTGCCACGGAACGGCCGCGCCTCGGGAATCGCCTGCAGCGACGCGCGTGGTCAGAGGGCGTGCACATCAGCGAAGGGATCGTAGACCGGGACATTCAGCCCGCGAAAGTGCGCGATGTTTCTCGTGGCCACGCCGAACGCGTGCGCCCTGGCGATACCCAGGATCAGCAAGTCTCGATGCTCGATCACGCGTTTCTGCTGTCGAGCCGCGGCTTCGAGGTCCGCGCACGCCAGGGCATCATCACGATCCAACGGGAGCACATCGCAGGACCTCATGAGATCCGCGAACCACTCCTCGAGAAAGCGGCGCCGCCGGCCCGCGGGCAGGCGTCTGATGCCCGCCGCAAGCTCGTAGACGGCGACGGAGGGAAGCATCAGCGATGGCAGCAGGCGGACCCACTCGAGAACCTGAAGGTTGGGTTCCTGACGCGCGGTCTCGGAGATGACGTTCGTGTCGAGCAGGTACTGGGTCACCGCCGAGCGCGCGATCGGCGCGCGAACGGGTCGAGAGGGTTGAGCCGCAGGCGCGGTGGGCGGAAATCCTCGGTGCCTCCTCCGTGTCGCTGCTTCAGTCGGTCGACCCGTTCCAGGAATCCCCCTCCACCGCCGCGCAAGGCGGTATGTTCCGTCGCGAGGCGGTCGTATTCTTCCACGGCGAGGACGACGGCGAGATCGCGGCCGCGGCTGTGGATGATCGTCGGCCCGGCCGCGGCGTCCCGCAGCAGCTCGGAGAGGCGGCTCTTGGCTTCCGCGACGCCGATCCGGCGAGGGTGGCGCCCGGGGCTGAGATTGGTCTGTATCATGACTATTAGAGTCTACATCATGACCAGATCAGCCAGGAATGGCGTCGAGCAGCAGCTCTGAGGCTCATTGCGTGGTCACGGGCGCAATCCGGCGCGGCCCGTCGAAGAAATTGAAGATGATTGGAGGGACGATTCCCTAGGTCAATTCCTGCGCGGCGACAGCCGCACCGAGCAGCCCTGCGTCCTCGTTGACGATCACCTGCACCGGGATCGCCGACAGCAGGTCGGTCATCGGCGGCTTCGCGCGGAATGCCGACATGAACCGGCCGTTCTGCAGCGCCGGCAGGATCTTCGGCGCGACGCCGCCGCCGATGAACACCCCGCCCGTCGCGACGCCGCGCAGCGCGAGGTTGCCCGCCTCGGACCCGTACGCTTCCACGAACATCGACACGGCCTCTTCGCACGTCGGACACGTCCCGTCGAGCCCTGCCTGCGAAATAGCCGCGGGCATGTCGCGCGGTTCCAGCCCCCGGACCGCGGCGCAGTCGCGGCCGCCATGCGTGAAGCGATGGATGTTCACCAGGCCGGGTCCGCTCACCACCTGCTCGACCGCAGCGCGTCCATGCAGACCGCGGATCATGCGGAGCAGCTCGATCTCCCGGTCCGTACGTGGAGCGAAGTCGGCGTGGCCACCTTCCGACGGCACGGGCCTGAACCGGCCGTCGATGCGATGCAGGTGCGCTTGTCCCAGGCCGGTGCCGGCGGCGATGACGACCGCGTTGCCGTCCGCCTGCGCGACGCCGCGCTGAACGACGACGAGCTCGTCGGAATTCAACACGTCCAGGCTGATTGCCATCACTTCCAGGTCATTCAGCAGCGCGACGCGCCGCGTGCGGAACCGACTGCCGACATCGGAAACGCTGACGTTCCACGGAACATGCGTCAACCGCGCTTTCTGATCGACCACCGGTCCGGCAACCCCGACTGCCCCGGCCTCGATCGTCAGCGGGACTCCCACGTCGCGCGCGAAGGCGTCGAGGATCGCGGTGAAGCTGTCGAACTGGTGCGTCGGATAGGCGTGCGTGGCGACCGGCCGCGGGCGTCGATCGTCCCGCTCGAAGAGCCCGAGCCGCGTTTTCGTCCCGCCCAGATCGCCGGCGAGCAACATGACTGGATTATAGTGAACGCGCGTGCCGGTCCCTGACTCAGCGAACATCTCCAAGCGCCAGCTGCTCGAGCGCTTCAAGCACGTCCGCGACGATCACCTGCGCTACATGCAGAAGTGGGGATTGATTCGGCCCGCGAAGCGCGAGAACGGAGAGGCGTTCTATTCGTTTCCCGACATGGCGGTCGTGCGGCAGGCGGACGAAACGCTGGCGGACGGCGCGACCTTCGGCGCCGTGCTGCGCAACCTGCTCGCGTCGCGCGAGGGACAGCTGGCGTTCGACTTCCGGATCGAGGCGCAGCCGGCCAAGGTGCTGCAGCTCAAGCGGCGCGAGCCGCCGCCGATGGCGGCGCTGATGGATCCGGCGCCGGTCGAGGAGCAGTCATCGGCGGATCAGTATTTCCAGGCCGCGTCGATTCTCGACGATGGGGATCCGGAGAATTTCGAGCAGGCGTTGACGGCCTACCGGCGCGCGCTGGACATCGATCCCTATCTCGTGCCGGCGCTCATCAACCTCGCCAACATCCATTACTCGCGCGACGAGAGCGCCGAGGCGCAGGCGCTCTACGAGCGCGCCATCGGGCTCGAGCCCGACGTGTTCGAGGCGCACTTCAACCTGGGCAACATCTTCCACGACCTCGGGCGCTACCGCGAGGCACAGGCCTGCTATCGCGACGCGCTGAAGCTCAACCCCGGGTACGCCGACGCGCATTTCTATCTGGCCGTGACGCTGGAGAAGAACGGGCAGTCGCACGACGCGCGGGCCCACTGGCGCGCGTATCAGCAGCTCGCGCCGAACGGCGAGTGGGTGGAGCTGGCCAGGGAATTTTCGGATTAGCCTGTCGGGCAGGCACTGGAGAGGCGACAAATGCGGAAATCAATCGTGGCCCTCGGGCTCTCAATCGTTCTTGGACTGGTGGCAACGGCGCCGGCATGGAGTCAAGAGCCGGACACAGTCCTCGTCAATGGCAAGATCCTCGCGGTCGATGCGCAGTTCACTACGCACGACGCGCTCGCGATCCGCGGCGGAAAGATTCTCGCTGTCGGCCGCAGCGCGGACCTCAGGAAGCTGGCCGGTCCCAGGACGCGCACGATTGACCTACTCGGACGCACGGTCATCCCGGGTCTCATCGATTCTCACATGCATGCCACCCGCGCGGCGTTGAGCTTCAGCACAGAGGTGAACTGGATCGGGGCCACGTCTCTCGCCGACGGCCTGAACCGGTTGCACGCCGCGTCGCTCGAAGCGAAGCCAGGTGCGTGGCTGATTGTGGTGACACCGCCGGCAACCCTGCAGACATTCCCGGAGCGCCGCCGCCCGACGCAGGCCGAGCTCGTAGCCGCGGCGCCGAACAATCCGGTCTATCTCCAGCTGGCCTACGGCTGGGCGATGATGACGCCGCTCGCCTCCAAGGCTCTGAACATCAACAGCGAGGCCGACCTCCCGCGCCAGAACACGATGGAGAAGGATGCTGCCGGAAAACCCACCGGAGGGATCACCGGAAACCTGGTGGAGCTGTTCGACCGGCTTCCCAAGCCTTCCTTTGACGAGCAAGTCGAGGGCACCAAAGCATTCTTCCGCGAGCTGAATCGCCTTGGCATGACGGGCGTGGTCGATCCCGGCGGCAACAACGTGACGCCGGCCGAGTATCAGGCGTTGTTCAAGGTCTGGCGCGACCGGCAGTTGACGCTTCGCGTCGCCTACAGCGTGTGCGGCATGACGAACGGCTCGGAATTCGAGGAGTACAAGAATTACCTGGCAATGATGCCGCAGGGATTTGGCGACGACATGCTGCACTTCAATGGTCTCGGGGAACGGATCACATGGGCCATGAACGGCATCAATGGCAAGCCACCGGAGGCGGACAAGGAAAAGTATTACCAGATCGTCCGCTGGGCCGCCGAGCGTGGAATGACGATCACGATGCACTGGAACAGCGACAGGAACGTCGATGAGCTCCTGGGCATCTTCGAGCGCGTGAATCGCGAATTCCCGATCGCGAGACTGCGATGGACCATTGCCCATCTCAATGACGCGTCACCGCAGACGCTGCGACGCATGAAGGCGCTCGGCGTGGCGTGGACCGTGCAGGATGCGATGTACAACTCCAATGACGATGTCGCACGGCAAGAGGGCGCCGAGGCGGTGCGCCGAATGCCGCCGGTCGTGACGGGGAAGAACATCGGCGTGATGATCGGCGCAGGCACCGACGCGCACAGGGTGTCCACCTACAATCCGTTCACGGTGCTCCAGTGGTTCCTCGACGGCAAAACGGCCGGCGGCGCTGCACTGCGTGGACCTGAAGAGACGCCGAGCCGTGCCGATGCGCTGCGCTTCTACACGCTGGGAAGCGCGTGGATCTCCTTTGACGAAGACATGCGAGGCTCACTGGAAGTGGGCAAGCTGGCCGACCTTGCTGTGTTGTCGAGAGACTACATGACCGTTCCGGTGGATCAGATCGGCAGCATTGAATCCGTGCTGACAATCGTGGGAGGCCAGATCGTGTATGCGGCCGGTCCCTATAAGCAACTGGAGACTCACATTGCGGCCCGGTTCTAAGCCCGGAGCTCACTGGGGTTGACAATCCGGAGCGGGACTGGAGCTTCAATTCGAGCGCTCGCGTGGCCGGGTGGGGCCCGCTGCGTCTTGTCAACCCAAATGAACTCCGGGCCTAAGAAGGTTCTGGCGCTGCGCTGACCGCAGGGTATGTTCCGGGGCGCGGCCCCGTCAGGTCGAGCGACTCCTGCTCGGCGCCGGCCGGGGCGGCGCGTCCTTTGCCTCGCTTCAATTTCCGGGCGTGCAGCTTGAAATAGAAGTCGAGCAGCTTCTCGAGGAAGTCGCCGGCCATCCCCGTCCGATCGTTGAACGCGATCGACTCCTTGCCGATCATCAGGGCGGCATACGCGAGGCGGGCGTCGCCTGATCGCGCCGCCTGCTGAAAGTCCGGGTGCAGCACGTTCGCCTGCACGACGCCCGAGACGAACCGGCTGTGCATCGTCGATCCGGCCTCGAAGGGGATCTCCTCGTACCGGATGCGCGGGCCGCGTGTCGACGACACGTTGCCCGGAGTCTTCGGCGGCTCGCCGCTCCGCCGGCGCTTCCTCCCCGGCGCCGCCTCACGGCTCGTCGCCGGTTCCGGCCGTCCGCGTTTGGCCAATCCGCCTGGCAGCGCCAGATCGCGAAACTCATCGAGATCGAGAATGTCACGTGCGAGGCGCAGGGCCCGCTCGCCAATCTCGGACGCCTGCTGCGCCCGGCGCGCCGCGAGATGACCGTCGAGCTCCGCGTTGAGCGTCGGCAGGTACTTGTCGAGGAGATCGAGCAGGGCGATCCAGTCGTCGTTCTCCTCGAACCCCGAGCGCGCCGGCAGCGGCGAGAGGAAGTCGGCGTCGAGAAACCCGCGGACGAATCCCTGTGCCCAGCCGCTCTCCTCCAGGCCGTACGCCGTCAGTGCGGCGAGATCGTCCACGACCGTCACGCCGCGGTGGCGGATGGCGACACGGCCCCGGCCCGACGGATCGAAATAGAGATCGACGCGCACACGCTTGTCCGCATGGCGGTCGAGCACGAGATCCCTGAAATCGGCGAGGAGCCGCGGCAGGCGGATCCGCGGCGGCAGGACGGCAAATCGCGCGACGCCGGTCCGAATCTCGATGGTCAGCCAGCCCTCGCGCAGATACGCATCGAATTTCTCCGCCAGCGAGCGACGGAGCGCGTCGGGCGCCAGCGGTCCGCGCGAACGGGTGGGATCGAATTTCAGATCGGAGATGACCACGCGCAGGCCTGGCCCGGCGAGACTCTCGCGCGCGGGGGCCGTCTCGACGGTCGCTTCGTCCGAGCCCTCTTTCAACACCACACGCAGCGTGTCCGCCAGTCTGGTCTTGCGCGTGTAGAACGTGCACTTCCGCCCGACCTGCTGGAAGCTGAAGATGCCGATGCCGAGGCGGCCGATCGTCTGTGCCGAGCCCGTGCGCTTCGCCGAATCGGCCACGCGCTGCAACGCCGACTGGAACTCGGCCCGGCTCATGCCGTACGGGTAGTCGATCGCGACGTAGCGCCGATCGAGGGTGAACGTCACGTCACAGCGATCGTGCGCAGCACCCGTGAGCTTCGCCTTGAGGTGCTCGTCGATGGCGTTGCTGACGTGCTCCTTCAGCGCGTCGCCGGGGTTACGGTACAGCGTGCCGAGCCACTGAAGGGCGTTGCCGACGTGCAGTTGAATGGGGATCCGCTGGGCCAT
>JAHFUO010000023.1 GCA_023265015.1 Acidobacteriota bacterium
CTCTGCGCATCCGGCGCGGCCGCGAGCGCGAACCGTTCGCCGTCGGGATGCAGATCGAAGCTCCGCTGCCTGCGCGGGGCGAACCGGGTCTCAGACCAGACGCTCGGTTTCGCGGCTTGAAGAGAGTCGCCGTCCACCGTGTAGGTCGCCACCATGATCCGATTGTCCGGGGCCGAGTAGAACAGCTCGCGGCGCGTGCGCGACCAGGTGGGAAAATTACCGCCGGCGGTGGACACCTGCCACTTGCCACCCGGTCCAGGAAACGGGCGCACGTAGACTTCGTAGCGACCGGACTCGTTTGATTGGTACGCCAGCCATCGCCCGTCGGGCGAGAACATCGGCTCCCGTTCGTCGAAGGGGCTGTTCAGGAACACCGTGGGCTTGCCAGGCTTCCAGCCTGATGCCTCGTCCCCTTCCATCGGCAGGATCATCAGGTCGTCGTTGACTGTGTGGATCTCCCGGAAGGCCAGGAACTTCCCGCTCGGGTGCCACGAGCCGGTAAATTGAACGGCCTTGCTCTCCGTGAGACGCTGCACGTCGCCGGTGCCGTCGGCCCGCTGCCAATAGAGATTGAACGCCCCGCCATTCCGCGCCGACGTAAACACGATGCGACGTCCATCCGGCGTCCAGACTGGTTTTTGGTCCGGGGCGGGATCGAACGTCAGGCGCGTCAGCGTATCGCGGGCCCACTCGTAGACCCAGACGTCTGTCTGCTGCTTGTCGACGATGTCAACGGCGAGCCGGCGGCTGTCGGGCGCAAACTGCGGATTGCTCCAGTTGGTCGCGGCCGCACGGAGCGGCAGTGTCTTTCCACCGCGGTCCATCCAGACGATCGGCGCGTCGGCGGTCACGGTCTGCCCTGGCAGGTAGACCAGCGTGCCGTTGCCAGAGACCGCAAACTGAGCCCCGCCGACGGTCGGGTTCGCTGCCGCCATGACGCCCTCCATGACGGGTACCGCCTGGCCGGTCACTTCCACTCGATCCAGGTCGAAGGGCGCGGCGAACAACGTCCCTTCGTGGAGGTACACGAGATGCCCGCTGGGCAGATATCTACCGTAGTAGCCGCCCCGCTGCACGACGACCTTCCGCTCACCCGCCGGCAGCGGCTGCACGACGAGGCTCGCGTCGTCCGCCACGCCCATTGTGTGTTCGCTTGTATAGAGCAAGGCTTTGCCGCCCGGCAGCATTTGCGGCCAGCGCTGCGTAACTTCGCCTTCCGCGAGCGTCGTCAGCGGTTGCGGTGTCCCGCCGGCTGACGGCACGCGCAGCAGGCGGATCTGCACCGTGCTGTCGGGGGTGAACACAATCGTGCCGTCCTCGGCCCACGTGCCGCCGCGGCCGTTCGGCGCGTCGCAGAGCGTGACCGCAGCGCCACCGGTCACGGAGATTTTCTTCAGCTTCCCCCCGGCAAAGAACGCCACCCATTGGCCGTCGGGCGAGAAGAAGGGATTCCGCGCGCCGTCGGTACCAGAGAGCGGCGTCGCCTGCAACTGATCAAGTCGACGGACGAACAACTGAGCGTCGCCGCCCGCGCTCTTCTGTGCGGCGAAGACGAGCAGACGGCCGTCCGGCGAGAGGACTGCGGCGGCGCCCTGATCGAGCACGAGTGACGCATCGGCGCCCAACTCCGCGCTCACGCGCACGGCCGCGGGCGGCGGCACCGTTCGCCACGGCGCCCACAGCCCGAGTACGACCGCGAGCGCTACCAGCGCGCTTCCCAGCAGCGCCCACGGCAGCGCCCGCCGCCATCCGGATGGCTGAGCGTCAACGCTCACCCCGCTGACGGCGTTCGCGTCGATCAAGGGTGTTGCCAGCGCTTCGTCGATCTCCAGCCGTGCAGAGGCGATGTCCGGCAAGCGGCGCTTGCGATCTTTCTCCCCGCAACGGCGGAGCAGCTTCCGAATCTCCGGTGGTGTTCCGGCTGGAAGCGCGGACCAATCAGGCGCATCGCGCAGCACGGCCACCAGCGTGTCCGACACATCGTCGCCCGCGAACGCCCGCTTCCCCGAGAGCATCTCGAAGACGACGCAGCCGAACGCCCAGATGTCGCAGCGCTTGTCCGCCTCGCGCCCCTTCGCCTGCTCCGGCGCCATGTAGGCCGCGGTACCGAGCAGCACGCCGGCGCCGGTCATCATCGCGGGCGAGGTGATGGTGGGCGACATCGACAGATGGGCTGCGTCCTGCCCCGTCACCGCGGCGGGTCCGCTTCGCGGAACCCGCCCTACGTCTGTCAATTTCGCCAGGCCAAAATCGAGCACTTTCACCGTGCCGTCAGGCCGTACTTTGATGTTCGCGGGCTTCAGATCGCGGTGAATGATGCCCTGCTCGTGCGCCGCTTCGAGCGCGTCGGCAATCTGTCGCGCGATTGGCAATGCCTCATCGAGTGGGATCGGCCCCGCGGCGATGCGGCCGGCCAATGTCGGTCCCTCGACGAGCTCGAGGACCAGCGCACGGATGGGCCGGCTCAAGCCGGCCCCCACGTCGGGAGTTTCTTCGGGGCCTCCATGTACATAGGGGCCGGCTTCAGTTTCATGTACGTGGGGGCCGGCTTTAGCCGGCCCGTCTTCGAGGCCGTAGATCTGCGCGATGTTCGGATGATTCAGCGAGGCGAGGACTTTGGCCTCGCGCTCGAAGCGCGCCAGCCGATCGGGATCTTTCGTGAAGAGATCGGGCAGGACTTTCAGGGCGACGTCACGGTCGAGTTTCGTATCGCGCGCGCGATACACCTCGCCCATGCCGCCGGCGCCGATGGCGGAGAGGATTTCATACGGACCGAGCCGGGTACCGGGACCGAGCGACATCTGGTTGAGGGATCCGCGCAGATTCTGCCACGGACGCCGCCCGGCAGCATTGGAAAAACTTCAATGACTTGACGATGAGTGACCACGTCCGCTGCGATTCATGGCGCCCGTGCGCATGCACACGACGCGGTCCGATTCTTGCCTCGAGCCGGTGACGCCCTCAGCGAATGGCTTGCCCCGTCGAGCCAAGCGCCCTTACGATGATCCTGCGACCGAAGCATTGATATGAGCGCAGTGCAGATGCGGCGTTGGACCCGACGGGAGTACGAGCGAATGACCGAGGCGGGAGTCCTGACACCCGAGGACCGTGTCGAGCTGATCGATGGAGAGATCCTGACCGTGACGCCGCAAAGCAGCGCGCACGCCACCGGTGTCTCGCTCGTTCACGACGCGCTGCGAGTCGCGCTCGGGCACGATGTCCATATTCGCGTGCAACTGCCGCTGGCGCTTGGGGCTGACTCCGAGCCCGAGCCGGACGTGGCTGTCGTCGCCGGATCAATCCGCGACTATCGCGAGGCCCACCCGCACTCGGCCCTCCTTGTGATCGAAGTCGCCGATACCACGCTCGCGTACGACCGGGACGTGAAGGGCAGCGTGTACGCGCGAGCCGCGGTGCCCGAGTACTGGATCGTGAATCTGGCGGCATCGCTCGTGGAGGTCTATCGCGACCCAGCGGTGACCCTGCAGGCACGTTTCGGCTGGCATTACGCCTCGTCGAATCGCTTCAGACGCGGTGATTCGATACAAGCGCTGTCAGTGCCTGGCGGACCTGTTTCGGTGACCGACTTGCTGCCCTGAAGCCTGTTTCCACCTGCCGTGACAAACGGCCTTCGTGACCTTCGTGTCCCTCGTGGTTTCGCTACACGCCGGCGCGCTTCTGGAGCTGCGCGGCGTTCTGGGCAGCCTCGTCGCGGTGCTGCGCTTCCTCGGTCATCGCGCGCTGCTGTCGCGCGATCTGGCGGGCCTTGCCCGCCTCGCTGCCTGGTCCCGCGCTGATCCTGTCGATCGCCTCGCGCCGGAGCGTCACGCTCAGGTCGTAACATCGCTGGGCGAGGCCGAAGGCCGCTGCGCCCGACGCCCACTGCTGCCGCTCGGCGCGGACGGCGCCGAGGAGGAACGCCGCCTCGCACTGCCCGGCGTCGATTGTCAGCGCGTCCTGCAGCTCGGCTTCGCTGCTGTCGAACCGGCGGTCGTGCCACTCGATCATGCCGGAGAGGACGAAGACCGGCGCGCTGTGCATCAGCCCCTTCGCGCGATCGGTGTCGATGCGCGCCTCCTCGATGCGCGCGAGGTGATACTCGTTCCACGCTCGCCAGTAGTACGCCTCCCCGGTGAACCAGGTGCCCAGCTCGAGGATCCGCGTTGCGGCCGCGACGGCGTCCTCGTAGCGCTCGAGGTGCGAGAGCGTCACCGCGCGCCCGAGCAGCGCGTCGCGATGCGTCGGCACCATGGTCAACGTGGCCTCGTACGCGTCGAGCGCATCCGCCCACTCCTCACGATCCTCGCGCAGCGAGCCGAGGCTTGCCACGACGGCCGGCGAGCCGGGGAACGTCGCGCGGGCGGCGGTGAACCGGCGCAGCGCCTCGTCCTGATCGGGCTGCTGCGGAATGTCGAGCGCGTAGCGGCCGAGCGTGAGGTCGACGTCGACGAAATCCGGATCGGCGTCCTGCACCGCCGTCAGGTGCGGCGCCTGCGACGGCCCGCACAGGCCGGCCCGATACTCGATGAGCGGGACGTCGGGGAAGCGCTGCACTGCGGCGGCAATCGTGACGTTGCGATCGTCCACCACGTACTGGCAGACGAGCGACAGCTCGAGATACGCGCGCAGCACTGGAGAGCCCGCGCCCTGGCCGAGGTCGGCGCGCCAGCCCGCCACCGTTTCGCGCGTCGCGCGGTATTTCAAAGTGTCGGTCAGGATGGCGTCGCGATCGCCGCTCAGGGGATCGATGCGAAGCGAGAGAACGATGGCGAGGTAGTCGGACCAGTCGGGCCCGGCGGGCATCGAAGCGCGGGCGCGATCGAGCCACGGCTCGTAGGGGAGGCCGAGCTCTTTCGCGCGCGCGGCGAGCAGAAGCGCGGACTCGAAGGCCTGCGGTGCCAGACGAAGGCGGACCTGCCATCCTTCGCGCTCCGCGCTTCGGAGGCCCGCCGAAGCCTTGGCGGAGGCGGGAAGGTCCGCCTCTACGGGCGATGCAGCCGGGGTCAGACTCGCGCGACCGCGCGAATCTGACCCCGTCGCGAGGTTATACGCCTGTTCGAGGCACTGGTAACAGCCGCGCTTGATGAGAGCGTCGACGCCGGCGCGCGCAGACGCTGCCGTCGCGGCGGAGGAGACAGGCGCGCGGGCGGCGCAGGCGGCGCCGGACAGCGCCGCGAGCACTGCCGCGACGAGCGTCGCGGCGCGTGCGCACGTGCGGGCATGGTGGCCCATCGCAGAAGATTTTAAACTGAACTGCACTTCCCGGCGTCAGCTTTACACCGACGTACACTATGGACCTTACGTCCGCCGCCCCACAGACCGATCGGCTCAGCGACGTCCGGCGTGCCCTGCTCGACCTGCACAAGGCGCTGATCGACAGGGAGCGCGCCGAGTACGAGAAAGCGCACGGCGTTGTCTCGCCCGGCGAGCTCCTGCAGCTCCTGATCCGCGATCCGCAGTTCTCCTGGCTCCATCCGATCTCGGCGCTCATCGTTCGCGTTGACGAGCTCATCAGCAACGCACGCGACAGGCGCCGGCCGACTCCCGCGAGGCCGCCGATGACGCCCGGCCAGGTCCAAGCCGAGGCGGACGCGCTGCTGCGCGAGATGCACGAGCTGCTCACCGTCGACGATGCGCCGGGCGGCTTCCGGGAGCGGTACGACACCGCGCTGCAACGCGATCCCGCGATCGTGCTGATGCACCAGGCGGTGATGAGCACGCTGCCGGCCGATCGCGCGTAAGGCCGACCTCTACACACTTGTCGTGCACACCCTCAAGCCGCGACACGTTTGTCCCCTCGATCATCGCCTGCCGGGCGCTCTCCACATGTTTGTGTGATTCGCGGATCGCCCATTCGCGACCCTCGCTGAGACACTGAGCAAATCGCGCGATTCAGCACGTGGTCCGCGTCTTGCTCTCGCACCGGACTACGCATCTCGCAATTCGCGACGAGTGATTGGCGATTCGTGTCTGGCGGAGCCTCGCCTGAAGGAGACGACGATGAACAGTTGGCGCGTCATCAGCCGCGTGCTGATCCTCTGCGCAGCGATTGCGCTGCCCCGCAGCGGGTTCGCGCAGGAAGCCGTCCTGAGCGGCACCATCACCGACAGCACGGGCGGCGTGCTGCCTGGTGTCACCGTGACAGCCCTCAACACAGCGTCCGGAAACAACTTCGTTGCGGTCACCGACGAGCGCGGCGGCTATCGCATCCCCGTGCGGATCGGCGACTACACGATCTCCGCGGAGCTCCAGGGATTCGGCGCCGCCGCGAAGACGGTTGCCGTGCAGGTCGGCCAGACCGCGGTGATGAATCTGCAGATGGCTCCGTCCACCGTGCAGGAGTCCATTGTCGTGAGCGGCGAGGCGCCGCTCATCGACACTGCCACCTCCACGCTCGGCGGCAACATCGACAAGCGGCAGATGCGGGACCTGCCGATCAACGGCCGCAACTGGATGGACCTGGCGATGCTCGCGCCCGGCAGCCGGCAGAACGAGAGCAGCAACATCCCGCAGGCGCGCCAGGGCTACTCGCAGATCAACATCGACGGCCAGCAGATCACCCACCTGATCCCGGGCACGGATCAGAACCAGCCCAGCTACAGCATGGACGCCATCGCCGAGTTCATCGTCGTCACCAACCGGTTCGACGCGACACAGGGGCGATCGTCCGGCATGCTGGCGAACGCGGTGACCAAGTCCGGCACGAACACCTACGCCGGCACGGTCGCCGGCTACTTCCGGAGCGACAGGTTCAACGCGTCCGACTTCATCCAGAACCGCGTCGTACCGTACCAGGATCAGCAGCTCGTGACGACCTTCGGCGGGCCGATCAGGAAGGATCGGATCCATTTCTTCGGCAACTACGAGCAGGAGCGGCAGCCGCAGACGGTCACCTTCTCGAGCCCGTACCCGGCGTTCAACATCGACCTGACGGCGAAGAACCGCCAGCGGAAGGGGATCGTGCGCGGCGACGTGCAGTTCTCGTCGCGGACGCACTTCATGACGCGCTTCCAGAAGTACTACAACGACCTGCCGAACAGCGGCACGGGCGGGGCGAGCAGCCACCCGTCCACGGCGCGGCGCGAGCAGCGGCACAGCGACGAAATCTTCAGCACGCTCACCGAGGTGCTCGGCGTGCGCGCGGTGAACGAGATCAAGGGCGGCGCGTCGCTCTTCAACTACACGCGCGATGCCGCGGTCACGTGGAAAGGCGGCTGTTTTCCCGATGCTCCAGTGCGCTGCGGCGGCTCGGAGACCATCAGTCTCCGCGGGTACTCGATCGGCCAGGGCGTCGGGCAGGACCAGACGCAGAACAACTATTCGGTCAGGGACGACTTCACGTTCTCGTTCGACAAGGGCGGGCGGCAAGACGTGAAGATCGGCGGCGAGTACGTCCGCCAGGCGACCTACATCCTGTGGTGCGCGACCTGCACGGGGAGCCTCGACGCCACCAACGGCCCCGTGCCGGCCAACATCCAGTCGCTGTTCCCGGTCTGGAACGACGCCGCGACGTGGAACCTCGCGCCGCTGTCGCCGATTTCGAGGCGCTTCACGATGAACGTGTCGAACACGAGGTTCCACTACAAGATCCCGCAGAGCCTCTACGCGGCCTGGCTGCAGGACGACTGGAAGGTGGCCAGCAAGCTGACGCTGAACCTCGGCCTGCGCTACGACGTGCAGGCCGGTGCCAACTCCGAAGGCTATGTGTTCAAGCCGTGGATCAACAACGACATCCCGTACGACCTGAACAACTTCGGCCCGCGCGTCGGCTTCGCGTATACGCTCAACCAGAAGACCGTCATCCGCGGCGGCTACGGGTTGTTCTACGCGCAGGCGTCCACCGACGAGGGACACCAGACGGCGGAGGCGGTGCATCAGGCGGCGGCCGAGGCCCTCTACGATGGCCGCGCCGACTTCGCCGTCAACCCGTACAACGGCCCTGTGCCGACCTACGCGCAGGTGATGGCGAACGCGTGCGATCAGAACGGCAACGCGCCGGGATGCTACCGCCGGTCGATCACCGACGAAATCAACAGCAAGTGGCGGCGGATGCCGTACGCGCGGCAGGGATCGATCGGGCTTGAACGCCAGGTCGGCGGCGACATGTCGATGCAGGCGAACTATGTCTATACGGGCGGACGCGGCGAAGAAGTGGACACCAACATCAACCTCTCGTATAACCCCGCGACCGGCGTGAACTACCCGTCCGCCGACCTGACCCATCGTCCGTTTCAGGATTGGGCGATCGTGCCGCTCGGCCTGCTCGAGGGCTTCTCGAACTACAAGGGCCTCGAGACGAGCGTCAACAAGCGCTTCAGCCATCATTGGCAGGCTCAGGGCACGTATACCTACTCCCATTTCCGCGACGGCTCGGGCCAGCCGCGGCAGTATTCGATCGTCAACGGATTGTTGACGCGCACACCGTACGCCTTCGCGATCCCTCCGGACATTTACGGGGGCTACGGCCTGGCGGCCACCGATCAGCGGCATCGCGCGGTCATCAACGGCATCTACAGTCCCGGCCTCGGCATTCAGGTCAGCGGCCTCTATTTCTATGGCTCGGGATCGCGGTTGGCGACGAGGTACGGCAGCGACATCCGCGATGTCGGCTTCAACCTGATGGCGACGCAGCGGCTGCGTCCGAACGGATCGATCATCCCGCGCAATACGTTCGTCGGCTCGCCGATTCACCGCGTGGACATGCGCGTGCAGAAGTCGATCAGCCTCGGGCACCACACGATCGCGGGGGTCGTGGACGTCTTCAACGTCTTCAACCGCGCGAACTACGGCTCCTACACGCTCACCGAGACGAGCGCGAGCTATGGCAGGCCGTCCTACAACAGCAACCTCGCGTACCAGGCCCGCATGCTGCAGTTCGGGTTCCGGCTCGGGTTCTGAGGTGAACGATGAAAAAAATCATCAAAATTCTGTTGACCTCGGCCACTGTCCTGGCGTTCCTGGCGGGCACACCCGCGATCGCGCATCACTCCGCCAACGCCGAGTTCAACACGCAAGAGCAGCTCACGATCACCGGCGTACTCACGAAGGTCGAGAATGTGAACCCGCACTCGTGGTGGTACGTCGACGTCAAGGATTCCGATGGAAAGGTCAGCTCGTGGAGGCTGGAATCCAACAGCCCGAGCGGCCTCATCCGGCTGGGTCTGAAGGTCAAGACCGAGGTCAAGATCGGAGACATTGTCAGCTTCAGGATTTCGCCGGCCTGGAAGGACCCTGAGGGCTCCAAGCTCGGGTGGATGAGATCGATCACGGTGAACGGCAAGGAGTTCGTGCTCACCGAGCTCTAGGAAACCAGTTCTCGGGTTGCTCTGGTGCTCGGGTGCTCAGGTTCTGGTTCTCCGGTTCATGGCAAGGGTTCACGGTGCTCAGGTGGTTCCTCCGGTTCACAGGTTTTCCGCGCGAACCCACCGGTGCACCCAAGAACCGATGAACCCGCGCACCGGAACCCAAGCACCTGAGCACCCGAGCAACCTGAGAACCGTATTAAAGCGCCGGCCCGGCTGACTATCTCCGCCGGAAATTATTTCCCCGCCGGAAATTGTTTCCCGCCGCCTGCCCGCTGCCAGGCCACACCCAGCCGTCCGCCGGGCGGCGGATGCTCTTGAGGTGCACCGAGTACTCCGTCGCGCTGCGGCTGGGCGCCCCGGTGACGATCACGTGGTCGCCCGCGTTGATGCTCCCGCCCGAGATCCCCTGTTGCGTGAGCCGATTGGGATTGGCCCATTCGGCGCCGAACTGCCGCAGCACGCCCGTGCTGTCCTTCGCGGTGAAGTAGACCCACGAATGCGGGTTGCGGAGCTCGAACGACACCACGTCGCCCTCGAGCGAGACCAGTTTTTCCTCCGCGTAGTCCTTCGCAAAGGAATGGTGTGCGTCGGCCGCGGCGGCGACGAGCAGTGCGCCGATGCCCATGAGCAAGAGCGTGCGCTTCACGTGGACCTCCAGCGAATCATAATCGACATGTAGAGGCGGGCCTTCCCGCCTCCGCCAAGGCTTCGGCGGGCCTCCGAAGCGCGGAGCGCGAAGGATGGCAGGTCCGCCTAGCTTACCGCACCTGCCCGCTGCGCGCGGCCGGCGCTGATGATATCCCTGGTCGGCGCAGCCGACGAGGCCGGTCGTGTCGGTGTTACCGCTCCTTCGTGGTCATGTTCGTTGCACTCGAGCCGTCGCGACCGGTATGAGCAGGCCCCGGGAGGCAAAGCCCGTCAGCCGGTCGAGCCTGTCGAAATAGTCCCGCTGCAGCGTGGGTGTGGGTTTGAGCGCCCAGAGGACCTCGGCGTTGGTCCAGGCGGCATCGCGGGCGGCACGAACGTTCCACATCGCGACCCGATCGTCGACGGGGGAGGTTGCCGCGTCGATGACGGCCAGCGCTCCGGTCATGTACTCCGCCTTCACCTTCGTCTCGACCGATTCCAGCAGGCCATTGACCTGCTCGAAATCGTCGTGGCGCGCACCGCTTGAAGCCGGGGCGCCGCCCAGCTGTTCGTGCACGGTGACGATGCCGGCCGGCAGATCGCGATTGATGTGGGCATTCATGCCAGCGAGTGCGAACTGCAGCGGCTTGAGGTCGCCCCTGGCGCGCGCACCGAGAAGAGGACGCCAGGCCGGCGGTGCAGCGTCGGGATGCGAGTCGCCGGCCGCAACAGCGTCGAAGTACAGGTTCCCGAACACCACATCCAGCCGGTTCAGAAAGGCTGAATCCTGGAACGCCGTGGCGTCGATCGTCTGCCGGACGGCGAGCGTGACCTCCAGATACAGGTGGTTGAACCACCAGAGCCCGTCCGATCTGGGAAGGGTCTGCTCGATTCCCGTCATGATGCTGATGACGTGCTCGACAGATGTGGCGGGCCTTCGATCAAGAACGGACGACAGCACAAGGTCTCCTGCGCGAACGCACCCGGCGCCTCAGCGTCTGACGGGCCGCTCCGACTGATATGACGACGGCTCGACGTCGAACGAACGAGCAACCGAGCGCGCCGTCTGGCCGGAGCAGCTTACCGCAATCCGCGAGCAAGTCCACCCGGAGTGTTCACGATCTTTTGACGAACGGCGAGCTCCTTGACGTGATGTGTCAGGTCTCGTGAGATGGAGTGCCATCACAGCGCCTGCTGTCGCCTGATGCGAAACGGAGGCGCTCGCGAAAGGTCTTGTTCATCGCGCGATGGCTGTGCTTAGATGGCGCGGCCCGTGGCCATCTGTTCGGGGCCGATCTGCCCGACGGGGACGAGCGCGCGCTCATCGAGTTTCTGAAGACGTTCTGACGAAGGGGAGTCGATCATTCCGGATCACCTGCCGCGGCCGGGCGGGTACGCCGCGCTCGGCATCCTGGGACAGGACGGACACGAGATGCCGATCGGATTCTCCAAGGTGACGGTCGGGTTCCCGCGCGCCGAGCCGGCGACCGGCGCGGTTCTGGCGCGGCTACGACGTCTACGACCCGGCGAAGGTCGGGTTCATCTCTGACGACGCGGACGCGCAGCGAGTCGGTACGCTGCTCGACACGGAGCAGGACGGGAACAGCCGGGAGGGACACACCTACGGCACCGAGCTCAGCGCCGATCGGAAGCGCGCCTTGCTCGAATACCTCAAGACGGAGTAGCCATGCCCAAGAACATCGCTGTGTGCGCGGACGGGACGGGGAACGCAAACATCCTCGGCCGAGGGACCAACGTCTTCAAGCTGTACGAGCTCGTCGATCAGAACGGGCACCGGCAAAACCCGGAACGCATCAAGGCGTCCTTGACCCCGCTGACCTCGCAGGTGGCCATCTATCACGACGGCGTCGGCACGGAAGACTTCAAGTGGCTCCGGATCTTTGCCGGCGCGACTGGTTACGGCTTGAGCCGCAACGTCAAGCAGCTCTACGGCGAGTTGTGCCGCGCGTACACGCCCGGCGACAAGATCTTCCTGTTCGGCTTCAGCCGCGGAGCGTTCACGGTCAGGACGCTGGCCGGTTTGATTTCGGCGTGCGGGATTCTGAACCTGTTTGACGGCGACAATTACAAGACGAACGCCCAATTCCAGCGCGGGATCGACGAGGCGTACGACGAGTACCGGCGCACGTATCAGACGCGGCTGTCGAGGTTCGTCCACGGAAAGCGCCCGCCGCTCGACCAGAAGGCGAAGGACGTACTCCGGAAGCGGTTTTCAGTGGACATTCCCGCCTTCCACAACCCGGACTCGAAGCTCATCGAATTCCTCGGCGTCTGGGACACGGTGGATGCCGTCGGCCTGCCGGTCCCCTCGGCCGAGTTCGTCAACAGGTGGATCTACGCGTTCAAGTTTCCCGATAGCAAGCTGAACTCGGACGTCAAGCGCGCCTGCCATGCGCTCGCGCTCGACGAGGAGCGCGAAAGCTTCGCGCCGCTGCTGTGGAGCGAGGCGACCACGACAAGCGGGCAGACCATCGAGCAGGTGTGGTTCGCCGGCGTGCACTCGAACGTCGGCGGCGGCTACCCGCGGCAGGGCATGTCGCTCGTCGCGCTCGAGTGGATGCTGAAGAAAGCTGAGAAGCACGATCTACGGTTCATCGAACCCGACCGGGCGCTGTACGGGCTTCACGCCGACGTCGACGACAAGCTGTACGATTCCCGCGGCGGCCTCGGCATCTTCTACCGGTGGAAGCCGCGCGACGTCCAGGCCTTGTGCAAGGCGCACGGCATACAGTCGCCCAGGGTCCACCGGAGCGCCATCGAGCGCATCGCCCGGAACACGGAAGGCTACGCGCCGGGATCGATGCCTCCGAACATCGACATCGAGTCGACGACGCTTGGGGCGGCGGCCGCGGAGGTCGAGGCGCTGATCGCGCGTCATCATCAGCAAGACGCGCCGTTGGGGCTGATGCGCCGCGAGGCGGGGTGGCTGGTGTTCGGCGCCTGGTCGTACTGGCTGTTTGTCTGGGCGGTGCTGATCATTGTCGCGTTCATGGTCGTCAGCCTCGTCGGAGAAGCGGCGCGTGGCGCCGACACCTGGCTCGCGGCCGCGCGCGGGCTCGTGGAAACTGCAGCCAGTTCCCGATGGATCGGCCTGCTGCTGCAGACGCTGCGGCAGCACCCGTGGCTGGGCATCGCCCTTGTCGTCACGCTGCTTCTGGCGCTTTGGGTCGAGCATCACCTCGACAATCGCTACTCGGAGTTCTGGCACCGGATCCGATACGACCTCCGGAATACGCTGGGCCTGGGACGGCCGGGCGGTACTCCGTGACGCAACAGCGCGTGACAGTAGGATGCGCTGCAAGCTGGTGTGTCCAAGGAGCGATTCCGTGACCTGTTCGAAGTGTGTGATTCGCGTGGTTGTCGTCAGCGTCGTGTGCGCGGTGTGCCCGCCGGCGGCCAGTCGCGCGCAGCAGCCCGCCGCGATGACCGCGTCCATCGACGGGACGCCGGCCGCCGGTCAGTGCAGCCTCGTCGTCACCCTGTCGCAGGCGGCACCGGTCGGCGCCGTGATTCAGCTGGCCATCAACAAGAACCCGCTGCCTATTCAGAACGCTGATCGCCTGCAGAGGGTGACCCTGACGCTCAAGGGCCCGCTCGAAGAAGGCGACGAAGTGCGGGCGCGCGTCGCCGCGCCGCCGGAACCGTACGGCGAGTGGGGGCCGTCGATCCTCGTGGCCGGCAGCGCGAATGCGCCGCAGTGCCAGGCAGGCGGCACGATTGACGACGACGAGCGGCAATCGTTCGAGCCGTCGGCGTATCTCGGATATGCCTTCGACAACTTCGCGCCCGCCAGCGTCGGCGGCTATGGGAACACGCAGGGCGGTGGTACGTCCCGGAAGCGGTTCGTCGGGGGCGTTGATTTTGATTTTCGCGCCGTGGGGACGCCGGCGAGCCGGCAGCAGCTCTGGTTCTTCGGCGAGACGCTGCACGGGGTGAGGAGCGCGGACGTCAACTGCGCGGCGCCGGACAAACCGCCGGTGTGCGGAACGCTTCTGCAGAATCCCGAGAAGCAAACCCTGTTCATTCTCGAACATGCGTCGAGCATGGAGGCGTTCATCGGCACGCGGTGGGACGTGCTGACGCTGCAGTCCGGAACCCCGTTCCCGACCAAGCTGTACGTCACCGCCCAGATCGGCGTGATGATGCTCGACGGGCAGGCGGCGGGATCCAGAACCGCCGCCCAGGTGGTGGACGTCCACCATGCGTACAGCTCCCACCATGTCGGCGTGGGCTTTCTGGCCACGAAAGATCCGTACGCGGGCAGCCACATCGAGATCGGCTGGGGACGCACCGATCTCTTCAACACCGATCCGGACGGCCGTGCCCGCTGGAACCGGCTCAAGGTCAACGGCATGCTCTCGTTTCCAATCGGCGTTCCGTTTACGAGCATGACGTTGAAGTCGGGACCACGGGCGTTCGTGCAGCTCGTCTCGGACTTCGATCCCAGCCACAAAACGTCGGACAGCGTGCAGACGTTTGTCGGCCTCGACTTCGACGTGAGGGATGTCTTCAAATGGTGACGCGAACCAGCCGTCTGGCAGCTCTCCTGTTGTTGCTGGCGACCGCCGTGGTGTGGCTGGACGCCGCCGCGCCGCTCCTCGTGACCGAGTACTGGCCCGTGCCGCCCGACGTGTGGAAGGGCACGTCCACCTTCACGTTTCCAGAAGCGAGCGATCCGGGTCTTCAGAAGAATGGCGACCTGGGCATCGCGTTTTCAGGCGGCGGCACGCGCTCGGCGACCCTCACGGTGGGACAGCTTCGCGGTCTCTTGAGCAACAAGTGGCTCGACCGCGTGCGCTACATCACGGCCGTCTCCGGCGGCTCCTGGGCCGCGGCGCCGTATACGTACTCGTCCACGGATCCGAAGATTCTGCTCGGCGAGTTGCTGCAGCCGGAACAACTGACCAAGGCGGTTGTCGAGGTGTCTCCGCCCAGGGCATCGCTGGCGCGATCGATCGTGGACTCGAAGCTGCTGGCAGCGGCCGCGCCTGACATCGTCAAGATCGCCGGACGGTCGCTCCTCGATCGCCAGAATCTGGCCATTCCGGATCAAGCCAGGTCTCTCGCGAAGAAGTTTACCGCCGGTTCATCGGACGAAACCTACGCTGACATCCTCGGCAGGATCTTCATCACGCCGCACGTGCCGGGCGGAATCGACAAGGCCTACACGTGGCACGAGGCGGTGCGGAACCGCATCAAGGAGCTGGCGCCGAGCCTCAGCGTCGGGGACTTCGTGATGGCCGCCGACGATCGCCCGTTTCTCATTGTCGGCGGATCGATCATCTACGACCATCCCACGTACGACTTCCCGCGGTTGATTCCCGTCGAGATGACGCCCATCTACACGGGCGTGCGGCAGCAGTACGGCGACAAGCTGGGCGGCATCTACGTGTCGCCGTTCGCATACGACGTCGCCTCGGCAGGCGCGGTGCGCGAGCACACGGTGCAGGTCAAGGGCATTGCCGGCCGGCGCCCGTTCACGCTCGCCGACATGATCGCGACAAGCGGCGCGGCACCGCTCCTGGCCCTGTTCCGCGGACAACCTGTGGCGGCGGCGGGCCGCGCGACGGCTTTTTTCCCGACGTTCAACCATTTCACCATCCGCAAGGACGAGGCCCGGCAGACCGTGGAGCATCTGCTGCATGGTGACGGCGGGTTCACGGACAACCTCGGCGTCATGCCGCTCCTGGCGCGCAGGGTCCACAACATCATCGTGTTCGTCAACGCCGCGGATCCGCTCAAGGACAACCCGGCGGTCGAGTCGCTGTTCTGGCCGCTCGATCGGCAGGAAGACGCCGGGGGCGACCGGTCGATGAATTACGTGTTCGACCACGAACATTTCGACGAGGTCGATCGCGGCCTGCAGGCGGCGGTCGCCGCACGCGGCGGGGCCGTCTATTGCGGTCGAAATTGGAAGGTGCGCGCCAACGAGCTCTACAACATCGCCGCGTACGACGGCCTGAACATCTGCTGGGTCAACAACCAGCCGAATCCGACGTGGGTCGGGAAGCTGCCGGCCGAGACCCAGGCGATGGTGGGCTCGAAGAGCTTCAAGAATTTCCCGTTGTTTGCGACCTTCGGGCAGAACATCCCGTACGCGGTCCGGCTCACGCCGCCGCAGGTGAACCTGCTGTCGCAGCTCGCGGCCTGGACGGTGACAAACGAGGTGAGCCGCCGGACGATGGCCGGCAGCCTCGATCCGGCCCTCAACTTGCCGCGCTGAGTGATTGCGCGACGAACTCACAAGGAGTTTCTGAGGCCGATTCTCAAGGTCTTCGCGAACAAGGACGAGATCGCGGCCGCGGTCTCGGACCCTCGCGGCGCCGGGCCGAGTCATCTGCCCGTCGAGGGTCAGCTCCGCGCGATACTCACGACTTCGCCGCTGTGGCGGTCAATCTCGACGAGTATCGTTTCGAACAGCAGTGGGGGCTGGCCCGGCAGCCGTCCGCGAAACGTGACCCGCCAGACGGCTCGCGCGCCGGACGTGGTTCTGACAGCCTGGATGCTGTCGGGAGGGAAAGACACCTGGCCGCGCGCAATTTCTATGGCGCGCTCGCGACCGATCTCATCGACGTGGACAGGATGAATGCACGCCGCTATCAGAATCGTTACAGCAGCCAGCACGAGGATGGCGAAGTTGCGCCGCATCGAGTGGTTCGCGCCGAGGGCGGTTTTGCGCCCTCGGCCGATTGTAATCACCGGCGAATCGAGGGACTACGCCCAGATGACGAACGTCACCACTCGCTCCCCGTTGCCGAAATCGCGCTCGAACACTTGCGCACGACCGCCGCGCGTTGTCTTCATCAACTGCCCCCACGAGGAGGGCGAATCTAGATTCGCGCGGGAAACGGCCGGCGAGCTCGTGACCGTCGTCGTCGAGTCGAGGTGCGTGTAGATGATGGCGAGCTCCTCGTAGTCGTGTTGATTGGGATGGGTGTTGTCGAGCCAACCATGCACCGAACCATCCGGGTCGTTCGTATAGTCCATGCACGTGCCGAGATTTGGCTCGTTGAAGTTCGTGTTCTGGTGATCCAGTCCAAACGTGTGACCGACCTCCTGGCACACCACGAACCGTCTCCAGGCGGGCGTGTTGTACGTCGACGTGTTGAAGTACGTGTCGTTCAGCTTCACCGTGCCTTGCGTGATATGGTTGCCGCCGCTCACCCAGATTTGCGCGACACCCAGCCAGCCGGTGTTGCCATACGTGGCGTTGCAGATTTCGTCCTGACCGGATGTCGGCCGGCAGTTTCTCGGATTCGTCCGGCCCGACACAACAGCGGTACGTACCGGGTTGCGGTACAAGTCCTGGCTCCAGTCGAAGGACGCGACGGCCAGATAGGCACCCCAAGCCGGGTTCACGTCATTTCCGAGCTGGACAAGGAACGGGTTGGCCGTACGAGCCCAGTGATAGCCGCCCCACGAGTGCGTAGCGGACGGAGACGATTGAAGCGCGACGACGAGTGCAAAGGCCAGCATGGCCATCGTGCTCCGGCGGGATGGTCGGGTCATGAGAAGTCTACCTCCTGAAAGTGGCTGATATTTATGCCGCATTCCTGGCGGATTCGCAATGGAATTTGCGCGATGCGATGCCGGTGCCGGCGCGCGGCCTGCTCCTTCGAAGTTCGAAGTTCGAAGTTCGAAGTAGGGAAGTAAGTTCGAACTTACTTCAAACTTCGACCTTCAAACTTCGAACTTCCCGTTTCCCCGGGCGGATTATACGGCCGCGTGGTGTAATTCCATGCGATGAAAATGGAGCGAAAGAGCCTGCTGGCGGGCGCCTCCGGGGCGCGCGGCATCGTCGTGATCATCGACGTGCTGCGCGCCTTCAGCTGCAGCGCGCTGATGTTCCGCTACGGCATCAAGGACATCGTCCTCGTGCGCACGCCGGCGGAAGCGCTCGACCTTCGCGAGCGCGACCCGCGGTGCCTCGTCGCGGGCGAGGTGAAGGGCGTCAAGGTCGACGGCTTCGATCTCGGGAATTCGCCCGCCGACATCGTCGCGAAGGGCGAGGCGTTCTTCCGCGACCGCCGCGTGGCGCTGCGATCGTCCGCCGGCACGCAGGGCGTGCTCGCCGCGAGTGCGACCGCGGACCAGATCATTCTCGGCAGCTACATGACCGCGGCCGCCACCGCGCGCCATATTCGCCGCGCCGCGCGGCCGGGCACCGTCGTCACGATTGTGGCCATGGGCTTCGAAGGGGTCGAGCCCTCCGTCGAGGACGAGCGGTGCGGCGATTATCTGGAGCATCTGCTGAGCGTGGGGGCCGGCTTCAGCTCGAGCGTGGGGGCCGGCTTTCCTGCCCGCCGAAGCTCGGAAAGCGAAGGCGGGAGCCGGCCCTATGATCACGTCGCGGCGCTGTGGGACTGCCTGAACGATCCCTCCATCGCCATGAGCCTTCGCGGACAGCACGACTACCGGCCGAAGGAGGACATCATCCTCGCGCTGCAGCGCGATCTCTTTGATTTCGTGATGGTTGGAGCGCTCGAAGGCGACCACGTGCGCGTCACGCGCCAACCTTCGCGATAGCGGACTGCGGAACACCGCCGGCCACGCCGGCCTCATGGCGGATCGCACACCCGTTGGAAAAGCCGCTATCATCCCGTTAATGCTGAGGCTCATCGCAATCACCGCGGCAACGCTGAGGATGTATATGCGTCCACTGATCCGGCGGTTCACGTTTGTTGCTCTTGTCTTCCTCGCCCCATCGCTCGCCCACGCCCAGGCGTCGATCACGGGCGTCGTCAAGGACGCGTCGGGCGGGGTGTTACCCGGCGTGACGGTCGAAGCGTCCAGCCCTGTGCTCATCGAGAAGGTACGGACGGCCGTGACCGACGGAAGTGGCCAGTACCGGATTATCGATTTGCGCCCCGGGATCTACACCCTCACCTTCAGCCTGGAGGGATTCAGCTCCGTGCGACGTGAAGGGCTCGAGCTCTCCGGGTCGTTCGTCGCGACGGTGAACAGTGATTTGAAGGTGGGCACGCTGGCGGAAACGATCACCGTGACGGGCGAAACGCCGACGGTGAACCTGCAGAGCGCGACCCGCGAGACCGTGATGACGCAGGAGATCGTCACCCAGCTCCCGACGGGCCGGTCGATCCAGTCTTTGTCGACGCTCATCCCCGGCGTCAGGATGAGCGTGGCCGCCGGCACGCTGTCGGTGGATGTGGGCGGGTCATCCGGCGAAGCGGCGGCCCAGATGAGCATTCATGGCAGCACGAATGGCGATACGCGCCCGCAGCTGAACGGCCAGGATATCGGCATGCTGATCCTGCCCGACCGGTTCATGAGCACGCCGATCATGTCTGGCGTCCAGGAAGTCACGGTCGACACCAGCGCCGCGGATGCCTCGGCCACCACAGGCGGCGTCCGTGTGAACTACATTCCGAAGGACGGCGGGAACGTCTTCTCGGGCAACGCCTTTTTTACCGGCGCCAACACATCGATGGCGGCGGACAACTTGAGTCAACGGCTGAAGGACCGCGGGCTGGCCGCGGCCAGCCCGGTACGGAAGATCGTCGAGGCGTCGGGGGGCGCCGGCGGGCCGATCAAGAAGGACACGCTCTGGTTTTACGCCACGGTTCGCTACAACGTCTCGCAGAACTATCTCGCCGGGTTGTTCAAGAACAAGAACCACGGGGATCCCACGAAGTGGATCTACGAGGCCGATCCGACCGAACAGATCTTCAACGGGACCGACGGCAAGAGCGTGGGCCTGCGCCTGACGTGGCAGGCGACGCCGCGCAACAAGTTTGCCCTGGCGCACCAGAACGCGTACCAGTGCTTCTGCCCGGATCAATCGCCGACGACGGCGCGGGAATCGTCCACCAACACCGTGCTCTCGCCGCAATCAACGACGACACTCGACTGGACGGCGCCGGTGACGAACCGGCTGCTGCTGGTGGCCAGCGCGCTCACCAAGCCGGATCGCTACGGCTTCCGGCCGACCGTCGATTACGCCGGTTTGATTGGCGTCACTGAACAGGTGCCGGTGGGCAGCAACCCCGCGACGTACCGCGGGCGCACCAACTTCGAGTGGCGCCAGAATCCGCTCGCGCGGCTGCGGTTCGAAGCCTCGTATGTCACCGGCGCCCATTCGCTCAAGGTGGGGTTCGCCGACACGTTTGGGCACCGGTATAACCCGTTCGACACCCCCCAATACCCGTACACCTACACGGTCAACCAGGGCGTTCCCGTCCAGCTCACGCAGAGCGCGGTCGAAGGCACGGGCCCGGCCGACCGAATGAAGTACGACGCCGGCATCTACGCGCAGGATCGCTGGACGATTCACCGGCTGACAGTGAATGGGGGCGTGCGGTTCGACCTCCTCGACAGCTACGCGCCGGAGCAGCACGTCGGTCCCGCGCGCCTGGTCCCGACGCGCGATTACACCTTCCCGCGAACGCAGCTCCGCCACTTCAGGGACGTCAGCCCGAAGTCGTCGGCGGTCTACGATGTCTTCGGAACGGGGAAGACGGCCGCGAAGGTGTCGCTCAACCGGTACGTCGGAAGCGTACCCTGTTGCGGCTCGGGCAACCCGGTCACCGAGCTGGTGAGCAGCGCGTCGCGCGCATGGACCGACAACGGCAACTTCTTCCCGGATTGCGATCTCACCAATCCCGGGCTGCAGGACAACCGCGCTACCCGCGGCGACCTCTGCGGCGCGCTGACGGGAACGGGCGTGAATTTCGGCAAGCGCGTCCCGGGGACGCCGGTCGATCCGGCCATCACACGGGGATGGGGGTCGCGCAGCTATAACTGGGAATTCTCCACGGGGGTGCAGCACCAGTTGCTGCCACGCGTCGGTCTCGACGTCGCCTACTTCCGGCGGTCCTATGGGAATCAGACCCTCACGGTCAATCGCGCGGTCACGGCGGCCGACTACGGGACGTTCTGCGTGACGGCGCCGGCCGATTCGCGCCTCCCCAATGGCGGCGGCTACCAGGTGTGCGGATTCCGCAACATCAATCCGGACAAGGCAAGTGCGGCGACCGACAACCTCTCCACCTTCGCGAAGAACCACGGCAGGCAGATCGACTTCACGCAATCGTTCGACGTGAACACGTCGGTCCGGTTGAAGGCGGTGATGATCCAGGGCGGGACGTCCTCGTCGCGGCAGACCACGGACAACTGCGAGGTGTTGAAGAACGTGCCGTCAGGGGGAAACCTCGCGTTCTGCCACGCGACGGGCACATTCATCACGCAGATCAAAGGGTTCGGGGCCTACACGGTTCCGCGGATCGAGCTGCTGCTGAGCGCGGTCTTCCAGAGCTATCCCGGCCCGGCACTCGCGGCGAATTATGTGGTGCCGACCGCGATCGCGGCGCAGTCGCTCGGCCGGCCGCTGTCGGGCAACGCCGCCAGCGTCACGGTGCCCCTCATCGAACCGCGATCACTCTACGGCGATCGGATGAACCAGTTCGACCTGCGCTTCGGCAAGGTGCTGAAAGCGGGTCGGTCCCGTTACCAGCTCAATATGGATCTGTACAACCTGTTCAACGCGGCCCCGGTCCTGACCGAGGCGACCACCCTGTCGAACTTCCGTACGCCGACGGCGGTGCTGCCGCCTCGCCTCTTCAAGGTTGGCGTGCAGTACGATTTCTAGATCGGTTGTCAGTTGCCCGTAGTCAGTTCCCAGTCCTGATACCCTTGGAGTCGAGCTGAGAACCGGCTACTGGGAACTGAAAACTGCTTTATTGCGGCGGCGGGGCGACAGGACTATAAAAGCTGACGTAAGCTCTATGGGCCTCTTGCGGCATCCGATCGAATCCGGTTATAAATCTCCCTTGGACAGACTCGATCATCAGAGGTAATCGAATGCGTACCGCCATCGTCGTTGCTGCTGCAGGCCTGCTCATGGGGAACGCCGTCATGGCACAGCGGGGCATGCCCGCGGCGCCGGCCGGTCCGGCACCGACCTGTCCGCCGAGCGGCTACATGCCGCAGGCGTATTACGCCGGGTTCGGCCAGAACGGCGGTGACGGCAACACCGCCTACGAGATCGCCAGCCCGTGCATCGGCAAGGACGTGCGCGAGGTCGCCGAATCGATCGGCATGGGGCGCAACAAGCTGCTCGGCGTCAAGAACGTGATCACGATCATGTTCTCCGCCGACGGGACGATGGCCGATGCGGGCGGAATGGCCAAGCTGACCAAGTCCGACTTTCATATCTCCTACTATCTGCCGGCCATGCGGATGTTCCTCAACGGAACTCGCGCGAACGGCCAGCCGCTGAAGGACATCCGCGTGTTCGCTGACCAGTACGCGTGGAACGAGACCCAGGAGGGTAGAGGGGCGACGGCCGCGATGAGCACGCTGAACGATCGCGCGCCGCTCCTCAAGCTCACGCCGTTTGGCGCGATGTGGTCGGTGATCGAGGCCGAGGGCCACACGGTTGTCACCAAGACGGCCGACGGCAAGACGGTCCTCACCGGCACCTCTCCGTACGATGGCATTGAAGTCTCGATCACGGTCGAGGATCGGGTTCAGCATCCCCGACTGGGCCCGTACGCTCCGGGCGAGTTGATACGGCTGCCGGTCGCAGTCACGGCGAAGGCGAACGGTCACGCCTACGGCGCGACGTTTGCGGATTACCGCAGCAACCTGGAGCCGAATGTCTGGATCATCTTCCCGGCCCAGATCGCGTGGACGCTCGACGGCAAGCCGCTCGCCGATCTGAGGGTCACGTATTTCCGTTCGAATCCGTACGTCGTGTTTCCGGTGCCCGACGTCGTGAAGCAGAAATCATCCAATTAGACCGATCAAGGCGCAGAGAAAGGACTCAGCAACATGGTCAAGAAGATTGTCATCGCATCCGCCGCCGTTCTGGCGCTGCTGATGATCGGCGCCCCCGCGATGGCGCACCATTCGGCGAACGCGGAGTTCAACACGCAGGAGCAATTCACGATCACCGGCGTGCTCACGAAGGTTGAGAACGTCAATCCGCACTCCTGGTGGTACGTCGACGTCAAAGGGCCGGATGGCAAAATGACCTCGTGGAAGCTGGAATCGCTGAGCCCGAGCGGTCTGATTCGCCAGGGTCTGAAGGTCAAGACCGAGCTCAAGATCGGCGATACGTACAGCTACCGGATCTCTCCCGCGTGGAAGGACCCCGAGGGCGCGAAGCTGGGGTTCATGCGGGCGATCACCATGAACGGCAAGGAATACATCGTCGTCGAACTGTAGGAGGCGTCGTGAGCAACAACATCCGGTCATCGGCCGCCGCGGCGTTCGCGCTCGTCGCCGCGGTCGCAGTGTCGCCTGGGCATTCCGCTGCGCAGCAGCAGCCTCAGGCCGCCCAGCAGCTTCCGCCGAGCGCACAGCGGACGGGGAACCTTCCGCTCCGGGATGTGCAGACGTCGTACAGTCCCGCGGGAAAGCGCATCTCGCCGCAGGACGGCTTCGTCATGCAGCAGCATTCATCACTGCCGACGCCGCGTGATGCCGACGGCCATCCGGACCTGTCTGGAAACTGGGGCGCGAACTTTCCCAATCCGATCGGCGCACCCGGACTACGGAGGATGGGGGCCCTCGAACCCGACCAGGCCACGATGCAGCGCGGCGCGCAGTGGAACAAACCGCTCTATAAGCCGGAGTACTGGGAGAAGGTCAGGAGTCTGGACTTCAGCAAATCCGACGTCGATCCGAACTACGGCTGCGGAAAGCCGAGCGGCGTGCCGCGGCAGAACACGCCGGGGCGGATTGTCCAGAAGGACAAGCAGATCTGGCTGCTCAACGGCGTCGAGAATGAACTTCGTATCCTCCCGCTCGACGGGCGCCCGCGCGACCCCAACGATGAGCAGTTCTCGACGTTCAGCGGCATGGGGCTGGCGCGCTGGGACGGCGACACGCTCGTGATCGAATCGGTCGGCTTCAACGACATCTCCTGGCTCGGGTGGGAAGGGTACTTCCACACCGACAAGATGACGGTGACCGAGCGTTTCCGTCGCGAGGGCGACCTGCTGTTCTACAACTTCACGGTGAACGACCCTGACGTGCTGATGGAGCCGTGGACGTCGTACACGTATGTGAGGAGGGGGAACACGAATCCGAACCGGCAGGACGAAGCGACGACTTGCGACGAGCGCGATATCGGCCTGCTGGTCGATCCGTACCTCCGCGGCTGACCGCGGTTTCCGTAGGGCGGGCCTTCACGGCCCGCCTGCCATCTTCTCGTAGGGCGGGCCTTTACGGCCCGCCTCGTTACATCTTTGCGAGATGCCACACCATGCCGCGGCCCTCGCCGAGCTTGTCACCGGCGGCCTTGTCCATCACGAAGTAATAGAGCGGCTTGCCCTTGTACGCCCACTGCTTCGAGCCATCGTCACGGGTGATGACCTTCCAGTCGCCGAGGTCCTTGTCGGCGGCCTCGGCCTTCAGCACGGGCCAGTTGTTCAGGCAATTACCGGCACAGGCCGACTTGTTCGCTTCTTTGTCGTTATCGAAGGTGTACAGCGACATGCCCTTCGCATCCATCAGCATGCCATTCGCCGCATGCACGGCGGCCGGCATCGTCGGAGTCTGGGCGACGGCATATCCGCTCACCGCCACGGCCAATATGGCCGACGCCACAACAGTCATTGCTCGCATGAGGTTTCTCCTGAAGTCGCTCCTCGAACACCGGGGGAGGCGGGGCGACGTGCGCATCCGGGAGGCAACTTAGCACAAATCGGCGAGGCGGTGGATCTTCGAAGCCTGGACTCAGGTCCGCCAGGCCGAAGCGCAACACAGGACGTGCGTTCCTCATCGCTACGGCGTTCAGCACGAACGAGCCGCGCGCGTCACGAGCGATCGCGCGCCGGCTCCATTCGGGGGTTGGACGCCTTCCTCGCCGATTCGCGCGCGGCGTCCGAGTGCGATGTTCATCCTCGTAATGCCCCACGTCCATTGCGGGAGAAGTCCTACGTCCTCAGTCGTTTGGGCAGGCAGGCGGCGATTCGGGCCACGCATGCGGCGGCTTATCGAGTGCGCTGATCGCTCCGGGAAGTCGCGTGGCGGCGAGAATCAAGGGATCTCCGGACGACGCGCCGCGGTCTCGGACGAAAGAAATCGGGCGCGCCTGCCACGACAGATGTAGCATACGGGACGCGTTCCACATTCTGCGGCTTCTCGAAAGGAAGGCAGGAGGCACATGATGAATCTGATTCCGAAGCAGTCGGTAGGCGCGATCACAGCGTTGGTTCTTGGCATCTCGCTGACCGTCGGAGTCAGCCAGAAGCTGGTCACCGCCCAGGCTCCCGTCGCACTCAGCAACAACCAGAAGGTCGAGGACGTGTTCCTCAACATCAAGTCTCTCAGGGGCCAGCCTGCGGACATGCTGAACCCGACGATGGTGTTCTTTGAGGCCGCCCTTGGAGTCGGCTGTCCGTACTGCCACGACAATGACGCCAACAAGCGCGAGCTCGACTCCAAGCCACAGAAGCTGATCGCCAGGCGGATGATCGACATGGTGACGTCGATCAACAAGGAGACGTTCAACGGAGCCCGGCAGGTCACCTGCTTCACCTGCCACGAGGGACGGAGCACGCCGATCGGGACGCCGAATGTCAGTGGCGCCGAACTGCCGCCCGCACTGGGAGAAGACTACCTTGCGACGCTGCCTCCTCCTCCTCCGGTACCCGCGATGAGCGCCGGCCAGGTGCTCGACAAGTACATCGCGGCGCTTGGCGGAGCGAACGCCCTGGAGAAGGTTCCCGGCCTGACGGCGGCGGGTACCGTCACGCAGCGCCGGCCCGGACGCGACTTCCCTTCGACTCAGATCGAGATTTTCTCGAGGGTTCCCGGAATGGGGCTGAGCGTGACCAAGGCGGGACAGAACGACAACCTGCTGTCCTACGGCGCGACCGGCGGATGGGCGCGAGCCGGCAACGCAGCCCCGCGCGACCTCCGCAAGGCCGAGGCCGACGGCACGAAGCTGGAAGACCCCTTCAACCTTCCGGCCCAGCTGAAGCAGACCCTGATCGACGCGAAGCTGGACCACCCGGACGTGATCGGCAACCGCGAGGTCTACGTGATCACGGCGCGCACGCAGAACCTGCCGTTGGTGAAGGCGTACTTCGAGAAGGAAAGCGGGATGCTGGCGCGCCTCGTCTACTACACCGACACGCCCTTCGGCCAGTATCCGACGCAGATCGAATACAGCGACTTCCGGGACGTCGGCGGGAGAAAGGTCCCGTACCAGTGGGTGATCTCGCAGACCAGGAATCGCGAGTTCACGTATGCGATGCAGACCGTCCGGGCGGTGGCGATCGAAGACGCCAGATTCGCCAAGCCGGCTGCAACCGCGCGCTGACGTCGATAGACCGCCGGCCGTAGCGCGGTCTCTGGCGGAATCAACGTGTCGCTGAGCGATGGGGCGGGCCTTGAGAGGCCCGCCTCACTCGCATCGCAGAGCGGCGAGAGGATCCAGTCGCGTTGCGCTCGACGGATCTTGATCGCGGCGTACATTCCTGCGCGCCGCGCCGCGCGGCTCGATCCCGCCGTTACCCTTCGATACGAGTTGACCCTGCAGTTCCTGCACGCCGCTGCCGCTTGACTTCGACAAGACGACGATGCCATCGTCGTCTTCGAGGGCCAGGAAGGATTTGCGTGTATGGACCCTCAAGACGTGTTGACCATGGCGGATGAACGCTTTGAGCGCCGGCTGACGCAGGAATCGGGCGCGATACGCCAGGAAATCGCCGGCGTACGTCAGGAGGTCGCAGTCCTGCGGCAGGACATGACAGCCCTGCGCCAGGAGATGGCGACGCGGCAGGACCTGGCAGCCCTGCGCCAGGAGATGGCGACGCGGGAGGATCTGGCGGCGCTGCGCCAGGAGTTCGCGCAATTCAACGAGAAATTCGGCCAACTCAACGAGAAAATCGGCGACTGGCGCGCCGATATCATCAAATGGTCGTTCCTGTTCTGGACCGGCCAGCTCTTCGCGACCGCTGGATTCCTGCTCGTCATCCTCCGGATCCGCTAGGATTTCCCCATATCGCCCCTTCTCGGTATTCAGGTTTGCCGGCTCGAATACCCTTCACAATGAAATCCTGGCTCACTCCATAATCCTTCTTGGCCGTTACGTCGCTGAGGGTTGCCCCTTTACGATTCCACTCGCCGTATTCCGCCATATCTCATCTCTCTGACCGAACGTGAGCGCTCACCCGCCGGCGATCACGATCACAGAGCGCCGGTCGGGTGCAGCCTCGGCGGCCTCCCCGTGACGTGATCAGACCCAGTTCGCTGTCTTGAGCCCCGCGACCCGCTGAAAGTGCTTCACATTGTTGGTCACGAAGGTCAGGCCGAGTGACAGAGCATGGGCTGCAATGAGCGTGTCGAACGTGCCGATAGGCTCGCCCCTTCTCGCCAGGGCGCTGGCCACGGGGCCGAACCGGCCGGCAGCCGCCACATCGAACGGCATCACCGCCACCGACTGCATGAAGGTGTCGATCAGGCCATGCAGCTTGCGCGACCTCTTGGCATCCGCCCCGAAGCGCAACTCGGCCAGGGTAATCGAACTGATGCACAGTTGGGATGGCCGGTGCTCCAGGAGACGGGTCGCTACGGCCCCCTGCCCCCGCAATGCCCAGCTCACCGTGTCCGTATCGAGCATCAACTCGGGCATCAGGTCAGCGGATTCCGAAGGTCCCGTACGGAACGCTGGGGCGGCCGCGGAATCGCCTCACGCCAAGCGCCCAGACATGCACGGAACTCGGCTGGCCATTCGTCAGCGGGCTCGAGAATCACGCGCCGCCCTTCACGACGGACCAAGACGTCCTGCGCTGCCGGGAAGCGGCACGCTTTGGGAAGCCGAACCGCCTGGCTTCCACCGTTCTGGAACAATTTCGCGCGAGCACCTTTCATGCAATTAGTATAGATGCCAGTCTATACGGCGTCAACAAGTGAGCCGATGAACCGTCTTCAAGTCCGCAGAACTATTTGTAGACATCTCCCACGCTCGTAAACACGCTCACGCGCGAACGCACCGAGCACCGCGAACGGATCAACGCGCGCGCGGTCAGGGACGCGGCTCGAACGCGATCGCGGACCGCTCGTCGCAGCCAGGCGGCAGGTGTACTTTGCCTGGCAGCACGTTGCCGACATAGCATCCGGGGATCGCGTAGATCGTCGACGGCGGCGGCACGTCCGGAGCGCGGGCAACCTGTGGAGCAGGTGTGGGCGCGGCGGCCGCAGGTTTCAACGTACCTCGGAATGTGATCGGCCGGTCGGCGGGAACCTGGACGTCGACCTCGAGGCTCTCGTATCCGTCGGCGCGCAGCTCGACGTGGTGTGGGCCCGCGTCGAGCGTCAGCTCGCCGCTGTCGTCATCCACCATACCGACGTAAAAGCCGTCGATGTAGATCTGCGCGGCGACTCCGCGCTGCAGCGCCAGGCGCAAGCGTCCCGTCCGCGGCGTCGGCTCCTCACGTCGAGCGGGTTTCGCCGGCGTCTCCGGATACGGCCAACTGGATATCGGAACGAAGTAGATGATGATCGGGGTGGGCCGCATCGTGCCGCCTCGACTGCTCCTCGTGCCGCTCGGTCGCGCGTCGAGCGCCGGCGCGCTGTCGGCAGGAGCGCGAGGCAAACCCATCGGCGGCAGCGGAAGCCCGATGTGCGGAAGGGGAAGACCGATTGTAGGCAAAGGAAGGCCGATGCTCGGCCGCGGGACCAGCGACGAGTCCGGCTCGGACGATTGGGCCGTGACCACGGCCGACACGCTGAACACCGCCGCCGCTACCAGGGCGAAACGCATTCCCTGTTCAGCACTATACCGCCACCCGGGATCCGCGTCAGATTCCCGCGTACCACGAGTAACCGATCTCTGGTGACCACGAGCCCAGGCCCTTGCCGATGCCGTTCAGCGTATCCACGACCGTGATGCGGGAAAGATATTTCACGCTCTTGTACCCGAGCTGCCGCGGCACGCGCAGCCGCAGCGGCGCGCCGTGGCCGGAGGACAGCTCCTGTCCGTTCATGCCGTAGGCGAGCAGCGTCTGCGGATGCCAGGCATCGGACATGTCGAGGCTGTCCCACGACTGGTCGAACGGAAAGAATGCGACGTACTGTGCCCGCGTGCTGACGCCAACCAGGCTCAAGACATCAGACAGGGACACGCCGGTCCATTGTGCGATGAAGGACCAGCCTTCCTCGCACGCCTGATGTGTGATCTGGCTGCGCGAAGGCAATCGCTGCAGCTCCGCGAGCGAAAAAGACGAAGGCCGCGCGACCAGCCCGTCGACAAGGAGCCGCCACTCCGCGAACGCGCCGCTCGACAACCGCTGGTAGGCGTCCGTCTCCGGAGGCGCCCCATTCACCGGCGCCACTCGCGAGATATCGCCGCGGTCGAATTCGCGGGCCATCGAATGATGAGACATCAGCACCCGCTGCGCGGCATAAGTGAGCGTTTCGCCGGCACCGTAGATGCCGCCATGGTCGGGCGGAATCAGGCCGTATCGATCGGCAAGACGCGCGGCGGCCGCGAGCCCGGAGGCGCCGGCTGCAGCCGCGAGGCCTGTCGTGATCAGTCTGCGACGCGTAATCAGCCGCGTCATCGCTCGTCCGTCGCGGCTGGCGTCCAGCCGGTAATCATTCCTCGCACGCGGTCCGTGAAGCCGGCGCGCCACACCATCCCGATGTGCACCAGAAGAAACAGAACAAGGAGATCCGCCGCGAAGAAATGAATGGTCCGCGCCGACTGCTGCCCGCCCAGCACGCGCACGGCGCCGGGCACAACCGAGACGATCGCGGGAGACATCGCGAGGCCGCTCCAGATCATCAGGGGGAACAGCGCGAAGACGACGATCAGGTACGTGCGTCGCTGAAGGGGGTTGTAGTCGCGCATGCGGAAGTGCCGGGTCCACAAGCCGTACAAAACGTAGATCGCGCCGGTCGCGACGGCGATCCACGCGGAGAGAAAGTGCAGATACCGGCCCCAGCCCGTTTGACCCGTCAGGACAAGCGGGAGCGGCAGATCGATGAGAGAGGGCGCTCCCACGGCCCCGGTTTCACCCCAGTAGAGCCGTGGGTGAGCCAGCAGAATCGCGACGCCGCTGACGAGCAGCGCGCAGAAGGCGACCGCGGTCATCCAGTGCGTGATGCGCACGAGGGTGGAGTGCCGCGGACGATCCGTTGATCGCTCCTCTACATCTTGGCGAGATGCCACACCATGCCGCGGCCTTCGCCGAGCTTGTCACCGGCCGCCTTGTCCATCACGAAGTAATAGAGCGGCTTGCCCTTGTACGCCCACTGCTTCGAGCCATCGTCACGGGTGATGACCTTCCAGTCGCCGATGTCCTTGTCGGCGGCCTCGGCCTTCAGCACGGGCCAGTTGTTCAGGCAATTGCCGGCACAGGCCGACTTGTTCGCCTCTTTGTCATTGTCGAAGGTGTACAGCGACATGCCCTTGGCATCCATCAGCATGCCATTCGTCATATGCACGGCGGCCGGCATCGTCGGAGTCTGGGCAACGGCGTATCCACTCACCGCCACCGCCAATATGGCCGACGCCACAACAGTCATTGCTCGCATGAGGTTTCTCCTGAAGTCGCGCCTCGAACACCGGCGGACGCGGGGCGACGTGCGCATCCGGGAGGCAACTTAGCACAAATCGACGACACACCCTGCTAGAACGTGAACCGCACCGCCAGCTCCGCCTGCTGGCGGGGCTGGACCTCGAGCAGACGCCCGAAGGAATCGGACAACACGTTTTCCTGCCAGGTGCCTGCGACGCCCAGGTTGTCGCGTCCGAACAGGTTGAAAACCTGCGCGATGAACTCGAGCTTGCGTACGCCCACCTGGAGAGCCTTGCTCGCGCGGACATCGACGCGGTTGTAATCGTTCGTTTCGATGGTGGACGCCGAAATCGGGGCGCGTCCATTTTGCGCGCGATACGCGTTGACCACCTGGAGCAGCGCCTCGTTGTTGCCGCGGTTGAACACGTTGCGGCTCAGGCCCGGCACGTAGTCGGTGGTGGCGCCGTCGTTGTTCAGATCGCGGCCCGCGCGCGCGCTGAAGGGCATCATCGACCGCAGCGTCCACACGCCGCCGAGACTGACCTCGAACGGCAACAGCACGGATCCGCTGGCCACGAGGCCATGGCGCCGGTCTCCGCTGCCGGGACCGTAGTCCACGCCCGGATTATAGAAGTCGGTGATCGCCCCGGTCGGCCCCTGATTCTTCTCCTTCGCCACGGTGTAGGAGAGCATGTACTGATGCCGGGCGGCGAACCGCTTCTCGAGCCGCACGTACATGGCCCGATATTCGTGAAAGCCGGCCGATTGCAGGCGCACGATGCGCCCCCACGCGGGCCGTGGACGAAGCGCGGTCACCGGGTCCGGGGTGTTGATGTTCGCCGACTGGATCATCTTCTCGACATTGGTGTACACGCCGTCGACATGAACGGCCAGATTGCGCCGCAGCTCCTGCGAGAAGCCGACGTTGAATCCCCGCGCCTCCGCGTTCTCGATCGCGTCGTCGGTGATGTTCACATTCGGCGGCGCAGTCGAGGCAAAGGATTCGGGCGTCCGGCCGCCGTACGGATCCGGATACGACGGATTTCGGATGGTGATGCTCGTCTGACGCAGCGCCGTCAGCTCCGGCCGGAGATTCGTCTGCATGAGGTACTGGTAGTAGATGCCGTATGCGGCTCGCACGACCGAGCGCCCGTTGTTCCCCACGTCCCACGCGACCCCGAGCCGCGGAGCGACGTTGTTGTTGTCGCCTCGCGACGCCGGGTCGATCAGCTCGCGCAGCCGCGGCACGGGCGTCAAATCGAGATGGGTGTTGAAGGACTTGTACTGATTGTCGTACCGGAGCCCGAGGTCCAGCGTCACATTCGGCCGAACGCGCCACTGCTCGGCGACGTAGCCCTGGATCCAGTGGTTCTGAAGCTGCCGCGGAAGCGGCGGCCACGATGCCGTGAACTGAATCGGGTTCCGCACCCTGGCGATCGCCGCGGCCGAACCGTCGAAGAACTGGTCGGTGTCGAACACCCACGTGCCGAGGTTGTTCCCCTGCTCTTCCGGAGAATATAGCCGTACGTAAGCGCCGCCGAACTTCAGGTTGTGGCCGCTGCCCACGGACCAGGAGAAATCGTCGCGATACTCCTGCCGATCGGTCCAGTTCATGGACAACGCGTTCGACCCCCAGGTCAAGCTCGGGAACTGGTAGATCTGGGTGTAGTCCTTGAACCGCTCCGGCGGAAATTGCCCTTTCTTATCAGGCGTCCAGAACCCGACGCCGGGCGGGGCATTGCGGTTGTCGAGATGCGACGGCGGGATCTGCACGCGGATCTCGTTCAGCTTCCGGGCGCCGATCACCCACGTGTGACCGATCAGGTTCGAATCGCGCGGCGACCAGACATCGGAGCCGGTATTCGCCGCGCTGGAGCCGCCACAACTTTCGCAGTGGATGAACTCCAGATCGGTGACGTAGCGCATGAAGAGCGTCTGCTGCTGGTTGACCTGGAAATCGCCCCGCAGGAACCAGGCACGCCGCATGTACGTGCGCGGGAAGCTGCCTTCCAGCGCCGAGTAGAACCGCGGCTGGCCGGTGTTGACAATCGCGTTGGCCTCCTCGCGCGATCTCTCGAACGCCGCAAAAAAGTGCAGGCGATCGCGAATGATGGGACCGCCAAAGGCCACGCCCACGGAATGGCGCCGGTAATCGGGCTTCCGCTCACCAAACTGGTCGTGACGAGCCTTCTCGAGGCTGTCCATCGCGTTGAGGCTCTTGTCGCGGAAGAACTCGAATGCCTCGCCGCTGAACCGGTTCGTGCCGCTCTTGGTCGCCACCTGGACGACGCCGCCCACCGCGTTGAACTCGGCCGTCGACTGGCTGATGTTGACCTTGAATTCCCGAATCGCCGTCTGCGGCACTTCCAGGTGCTGCTGTCCGGAGTTGTTCGACATGTTCATGCCGCCGTCGGCGTAATAGAGGTTCATTCGGCCGCCGTCTCCGCCGCCTGCCCCGATGGTCGCCGTCGGCCGGCGCCCCGACAGGTTGTTCATGCTCGTGCCGGGGAGCAGGAGGGCAAGCGAGATCGGCATGCGATTGGCGATCGGCAGCATCTCGATCTGCTCCTGCGTCACGACCACCGCCACCCGGGTCTGCGTCGTTTCGACAACGGGCGCTTCGGCGCTGACGGTCAATGTTTCCTGCACGCCCTGGAGTCCCATCGTCAGGTCGCGC
>JAHFUO010000119.1:0-6198 GCA_023265015.1 Acidobacteriota bacterium
TCAAACTTCGAACTTCAAACTTCGAACTTACCCATCGTGCCACCATTCGACGCGCTGGCGCTCCGGCCGTCGAAACACGAAGACCCCGCTGATTCCCGCGGCGAACCCGGCCACGTGGGCCCAGAAGGCCACGCCACCGCCAGGGTTGCCTGCCGTTGCCGTCATGATTGATCCGACGCCGCTGGCGAACTGCATCACGAACCAGATGCCGAGAAAGAAAATCGCCGGCACCTCGATGATCTGGAAAAAGAAGAACAGCGGCACGAGCGTGACGATCCGCGACTTCGGATAAAGCACGAAGTACGCCCCCATCACACCCGCGATCGCGCCGCTGGCGCCGACCATCGGCACCAGTGAATCGGGCGCCGTGATCGTCTGCGCGAGCGCCGCGGCGATTCCGCAGAGCAGGTAGAACGCCAGGAAGCGGCCGTGCCCCATGCGGTCCTCGACGTTGTCGCCGAAGATCCAGAGGTAGAGCATGTTGCCCCCGACGTGCAGCAGCCCGGCGTGCAGGAACATCGAGGTGAAGACCGCCACCCACGAGAACGCGGCTGGGACGAGGCCGAAGCTCATCGTGAAGTCGTTGACGGCGGGCCCGAGCGACAGCTCGAAGAGAAACACGAGCACGTTCGCCACGATGATCGAGATGGTGACGTACGGCGTCGTGCGCGAGGGGATGATGTCGCGGAGGGGAATCATGGCTCAGGGCTCACGGGGCTTAAGGCTCACGGCTCAAGACTAAAGGTAATTGGGCTGAGTGCGCACTACAATGAGCGCGTCCAGCCCGTTCGAAGTTCCGCATGGCCCTGACCGTCGGTACTCGCCTCGGACCGTACGAGATTCTTGCCCCGCTTGGCGCGGGCGGCATGGGCGAGGTGTATCGCGCGCGCGATACGAAGCTGCATCGCGACGTCGCGATCAAAGTGCTGCCCGAATCGGTCGCCGGCGACCCGGATCACCTCGCGCGGTTCCAACGCGAAGCGCAGGTGCTGGCTGCGCTCAACCATCCCAACATCGCCCACATCCACGGTCTCGAAGAGTCGAGCGGCATCCGCGCTCTCGTCATGGAGTTGGTGGAAGGGCCGACACTCGCCGAACGCCTCGCGGCAGGCGGACCTGGTGTCGCGGTAGGCGGACCAAAAGGTCCGCCTATCGGCTCGCCGATTCCGCTCGACGAGGCGTACGATGTGATGATCCTGCCGATGGAAGGTGATGAGGCATCGGGCTGGAAGCCCGGCAAGCCACGGTGTTCTTGAACAGCCCGTTCAACGAACAGGAGCCGATGTTCTCGCCCGACGGGCGATGGCTGGCGTACATGTCGAACGAGTCCGGCCGCAACGAAGTCTACGTGCGCCCGTTTCCTGGGCCAGTGGGTCGCGATGGCAAATCCTGCGTACGCGGCGCCAAAGATCGTGTGCGGTTTTTACGACGTCAGGGCCCGAGCTCGAGGAGCGGCACGCCCGGCTGAACGAGCTCGCCCTCGCGGCAGGCGATCGACTTCACCCGCCCCTTGCGCGGCGATTTGATCGGCAGCTCCATCTTCATCGCCTCGAGCATAATCAGCAGGTCGCCCTCGGCGACCTCCTGTCCAGGCGTGACCTGCACCGCGATCACGGTGGCAGGCATCGGCGCCGACAACGCCACCTCATCGTCGGTGTGCCGCCCGCGGATCCTGCTGTCGTGATCGCGTCCCTCAACCACATACGTGCGCCCGTCGAGGAACACCCACGTCCGACCTGCCCCGGGCGAGGTCGAGGGGCCGCGATCGGCCACGGCGTACGCGACACGGCGCTGCCTGTTCGAGACGACGACGTACAGACCGTTGCCGATCGATTCGACGTTCAGGCGGACCTGACCACCTCCGCCAAGGCTACGGTGGTCCGCCGACGCCTTGCGCGAAGGCGGAATGTCCGCCTCTACGGTCTTGGGAGTGTCAGCCACGATATAGCCGCAACGTCTCCCAGGGGTCGCTGGTGATTTCCTTCGACGTGCCAACGGCACGTGCCGCGCCGCGCGCAACAGCCGCGACCTCACGCACCTCCGCAGGAATCACGGCATCCCTGACGCGCGCGCGAAGCGCGGCGCCTTCAACGTCGAGGAACCGCGTGTCGATATCACCCTTCGCGAACCGAGGATGCTCGAGCAGCTCGATGAGAAAGGCGACGTTGGTGCGGATGCCGAGGATCGGATAGCCGCGGAGCGCCTCAATCGCCCGGCGCCGTGCGATCTCCCGCGATTCGCCGGTGGCGACGAGCTTCGCGATCATCGGATCGTAGTGCACGCTGATCTCCCCGCCTTCGGCGACGCCGGCATCGACACGGATGCCGGGCATCGACGGCTCGCGGTAGAGCAGCAGCGGGCCCGACTGCGGCAGGTCGTTGCTTGCCGGATCCTCGGCGTAGACGCGCACTTCGATGGCGTGGCCTCTCTGCGTCAGCTCGGCCTGCGTCCACGGCAGCGCCTCACCGGCGGCGACAGCGATCTGCGCATGCACCAGATCGACTCCGGTGACCTGCTCGGTCACCGGATGCTCCACCTGGAGCCGAGTGTTCGCCTCGAGGAAGTAGAACGGCGCCGCATCGCCGGTGCCCTCGAGCAGGAACTCGATGGTGCCCGCGTTGCGATAGCCGGCCGCGCGCGCAAGTGCCACCGCGGCGTCTCCCATCCGCTGGCGCAGCGCAGGCGTCAGCGCGGTTGACGGGCTCTCCTCGACAATCTTCTGATGCCGGCGCTGGATGGAGCACTCGCGCTCGAACAGGTGAACGACGTGGCCGTTGTCGTCAGCCATGATTTGAAACTCGACGTGCCGCGGGCGCTCGACGAGCCGCTCGACATAGAGCGTCCCGTCACCAAATGCCGACGCCGCCTCGCGTCGCGCCTGCTCGATGGCCGGCGTCAGCGCCGCTTCGTCGCGCACCTCCTTCATGCCGATGCCGCCGCCACCTTCGGACGGCTTCAGCAGGACAGGGAATCCGACCTTCCGCGCCGCGGCCGCAATCGCGGCATTGCTTTGATCGGCCGGCGTCTCTCCAGGCACGACGGGAACCCCCGCCCTCCGCGCGAGCGTACGGGCTGCGATCTTGGAGCCGAGCTGTTCGAGGACGGCGGCGGGCGGTCCGATGAACGCGATGCCCTCGCCGGCGCACGCGGCCGCAAACTGGGCGTTCTCCGACAGGAATCCGTAGCCGGGATGAATCGCGCCGGCGCCGGTGTCTCGCGCTGCCTTCAGAATCGCGGCGCTCGAGAGATAACTGTCGGTGGAAGCGGGAGGGCCTATCCGCACCGCGCGGTCGGCAAACGCGACGTGCGGCGAGCGCGCGTCTGCATCCGAGTACACCGCGACGGATTCGATCCCCAGCTCACGGCACGCGCGGATGACGCGCACGGCGATTTCGCCGCGGTTGGCGATCAGAATTGTCGAGAAGCGTCCCACGTTGCCTTAATCCGGTTCTCAGGTTGCTCGGGTGCTCAGGTGCTCAGGTGCTTGGGTTCCGGTGCACGGGTTCATCGGTTCTTGGGTGCACCGGTAAGTTCACGCGGAAAACCTGTGAACCGGAGAACCAGAACCTGAGCACCCGAGCACCAGAGCAACCCGAGAACTCGTTTAGGTCACCATCCAGCCGCCGTCGACGACAATCTCGGCGCCGGTGACGTAGGACGAGGCCGGCGACGACAGGAAGAGGCAGGCGGTGACGATCTCGTGAGGCTCCGCGAAGCGCGCCATCGGGATATTGGTACAGAACTGCCGGTACGCCTCGGGATTGTCAAGCACCGGCCGGGTCAGGTCCGTGATGAAGGGGCCGGGCGAAATCGCGTTGACCGTGATCTTCTCGGCCGCCCACTCAATCGCCAGCGTGCGCGTCAGCTGAAGCATCGCGCCCTTGCTGGTCGCATAGCTTGTCCGGAACGGAAACGACCTCGATGCAAAGATGCTGGCCACGTTGATCAGGCGGCCCCAGCCGGCCGCTCGAAGCAGCGGATGCATGGCCCGCGCAAACAGGAAGGCGCCGGTGATATTGACGCGTTGAACGGCTTCGAACTCGGCAAGCGAGATCTGGTCGATCGGGTTCCGGACGTTGATCCCGGCGGAGTCAATCGCGATGTTGACGCGACTGTCGAACAGCTCCGTCACGCGATCGCGCAGCCGGTTCACCGCGCTTTCGTCCGCGACGTCGGCCGCACAACCGTGACACGGTCTGCCGAATCGTTCCGCGATGGTTGCCGCCGCCGCTCGCGCGCGTTCCTCCGACCGCGACACGAGGCAGACGGTCGCGCCGTGCTCGGCGAGCCCCTCCGCCATGGCAAGCCCGAGGCCCGTTGCGCCGCCAACGACGACGGCGGTCGCGCCCGCAAAATCGAAGGGGGCATGTTGATCGTTCACGCTTCTATCTTCTCGGTTCTCTGTTCGTGTTCATTTTCAGGTTCGGTGCTCGTTTCTGGGTTCATGTTCGGCGTTCGCACAGCGAACGCCGGAACCGAACGTGAACACGAACCGAGAAGAGAGCACCAAGAAGTGTGAACGACGGGTTACATCCTGAAGACCCCGAACTTCGGCGGCGGCATCGGCGCGTTGAAGGTGGCCGAGAGCGCCAGCGCCAGCACGTTCCGCGTCTGGGCGGGATCGATAATCCCATCGTCCCAGAGGCGCGCGGTCGAGTAATAGGCGGATCCTTCGAGCTCGTACTGGTCGAGGATCGGCTGCCGGATCTGCTGCTCGTCCGCGGCGCTGAGCGTCTTGTGCTCGCGCGCGAGCTGCTCGCGCTTCACGGTCGAGAGCACGCCGGCTGCCTGCTCGCCTCCCATGACGGAAATGCGCGCGTTGGGCCACATCCAGAGGAACCGCGGCTCGTACGCGCGGCCGCACATGCCGTAGTTGCCGGCGCCGAACGAGCCGCCGATGATGATGGTGAACTTCGGCACGACGGAATTGGCGACCGCGTGCACCATTTTCGCGCCGTCCTTGGCGATGCCGCCGCGCTCGTACTGCCGTCCCACCATGAAGCCGGTGATGTTCTGCAGGAACACGATCGGGATCCCGCGCTGGTTGCAAAGCTCGATGAAATGCGTCGCCTTCAGCGCGGATTCGGAGAAGAGCACACCGTTGCTGGCAATGATGCCGACCAGGAATCCGTGGAGGCGCGCGAAGCCGGTCACGATCGTCGGCGCGTAACGCTCCTTGAACTCGTCGAAGCGCGAGCCGTCCGCGAGACGCGCGATGACCTCGCGCACGTCGTACGGCTTCCGCACATCGGCGCTGACCACACCGTAGATCCCGCCGGGGTCGTACGCGGGATCCTCGGCCGCGATGACATCTCCCGGCATCGTTTTTCGCGTGTTGAGGGTCGACACAATCGTCCGCGCGATCTGCAGCGCGTGCGCATCGTCGTCGGCCAGGTAATCGGCGACGCCCGACAGGCGCGTGTGCACGTCGGCGCCGCCAAGCTCCTCGGCGGTGACATCCTCGCCCGTCGCTGCTTTCACCAGCGGCGGCCCGCCAAGAAAGATCGTTCCCGTCCCCTTGACGATGATCGTCTCGTCCGACATGGCGGGCACATACGCGCCGCCCGCCGTGCACGAGCCCATGACGACGGCGATCTGCGCGATCCTCTCGGCGGACATGCGCGCCTGGTTGAAGAAGATGCGGCCGAAGTGCTCCTTGTCGGGGAAGACGTCCGCCTGCAGCGGCAGGAACGCGCCGCCCGAGTCGACGAGATAGACGCACGGCAGCCGGTTCTCGAGCGCGATCTGCTGCGCGCGGACGTGCTTCTTCACGGTGATCGGGTAATACGTGCCGCCCTTGACCGTCGCGTCGTTCGCGACAATCAGCACCTCGCGGCCCGAGACACGGCCGATGCCGGTGACGAGCCCCGCGCCCGGCGCCTCGTTGTCGTACATGTCCCACGCCGCCAGCGCCGAGAGCTCGAGGAACGGCGATCCCTCGTCCAGGAGCAAATCGACTCGCTCCCGGACCGGAAGCTTGCCCTGTTCGCGATGGCGCTCGAGGTAACGCGCGCCGCCTCCCTCGCGCGCGCGCGCCAGCCGGTCGCGAAGCTCCGCGACCAGCGCCGTCATCTTGTTCTGGTTTGCCGTGTACTCAGGGCTGTCGGTGCGGATGCGCGACGGGATGGTGTGCATTTACCATCCGCAGCAGTCGGTCTTGAACATGCGCCGCATTATAGGCTCAAGGCTCAGGGCTCA
>JAHFUO010000119.1:6298-8022 GCA_023265015.1 Acidobacteriota bacterium
GCAGCGACCTCACGCACGCCGCCGCGATCGCGTACTACGCGCTCCTCTCGCTCTTCCCGTTTCTGCTGCTCATCATCTCGCTCCTCGGATCGATCACCGCGGACGAGAAGCAGCGTCTCGCGGTGCTGACGTTCGTCTTCCGCTACTTCCCAACGCGCCTGGATTTCGTCACGACGCAGCTCGACGCGTTCCGCCAGTCGCGGATCCAGGTCGGCGTCGCGGGAAGCCTGGCGTTGATCTGGGCGTCGCTTGGCGTCTTCGGTGCGATCACGAGCGCGGTGAACGAAGCCTGGGGGGTCGAGAAGCAGCGCAGCTTCCTCAAGCACCGGATGGTGTCCTTCCTGATGCTGGTCGCCGCGGGGCTGGTGATGATCGTTGGTCTGCTGCTCGTCACGGCGGTGCAGGTCGCCGAGGCCTCATGGTTCGGCGTGATGCTGCTGCGGTTCCACTGGCTGCAGGCGCTGCAGACGTGGATGTTCCGCTCCGCCGCGACGATCATCCTGATCTTCGGCGTGAGCCTGGTGTATTACTTCATTCCCAACGCGAAGACACGCTTCCGCGACGTGTGGGTCGGCGCCGCGCTGACCGGCCTCCTGTGGAGGGTCGCGTTCAGCGGCTTCTCCTTGTACCTCGCGCGCAACTCGCGGCTGGCCTTCATCCAGGGATCGATCGCCGCCGTCGTTGTCTTCCTGCTGTGGATCTACGTCTCCTCGGTCATCCTCATGTACGGCGTGGAGTTCACCGCCGCGCACGCCCGTCTCCGCAGCCATCGTCCTGATGAGATGCCGGCCGCGCCAACACCGCGAGTCTGAATCGTGAAGGTTATACTCGCCGCCGCGATTCTGTCCGCAATCACGCTCGTCTCGGTCGAGCAGGAAATCGAGATCGGGCGCGAGGCCAACGCGCAGGTGCGCAAGCAGACCGCGGAGCTGCGCGACCTGCAGGTCACGGCCTACGTTGCGCGCGTCGGCCAGCGGCTTGCGAAGGCGGCGCCGGGCGCGAAGTATCCGTACACGTTCTCGGTGGCGGACTATCGAGAGATCAACGCGTTCTCGCTGCCGGGCGGCCCGGTGTGGATCAATCGCGGCGTGCTGCAGGCGTCGGCGAACGAGTCACAGGTCGCGGGCGTGCTGGCACACGAGATCGCGCACATCGCGCAGCGGCACGCGGCCGATCAGCTTACGAAGACGATGCTCGCGAGGTGGAGCCTCAACGTGCTGGGCGCGATGCTCGGCAACGCAGGCGGCGCCGGCACGGCGCAGATCGCCGCCGCGCTCCTCGCCAACGGCGTCTTCCTGAAGTTCAGTCGAGACGATGAGCGCGAGGCTGACATGGTCGGCCTGCGGATCATGACGAAGGCGGGCTGGGACCCGAACGGGATGATCGAGCTGTTCGACGTGCTGCGGCGCGAGGCGGACCGCGACCCGGGCGCGGTCGACGTGTTCTTCTCGACGCACCCGTCGCCACAGGATCGCATCGAGCAGTTGCAGGCGGCGATGCCGCGCAGCCGGAGCGGCATTCGCGACAGCCGCGAGTTCCGCGTCATGAAGGCGCGTCTGCTGAAGCTGCCGCCGCCGCGCAAGATGCCGACGCGGTAACTCCCGAAACGAACCACGAAGATCACGAGCGTCTCGAAGGACACGAAACCAGATAATGGTTCATCCGACTCCCAAGGCGACTGCGGTACACTTCTTCTCGTGCCCTCCATCGAACCCGGCATTTCG
>JAHFUO010000024.1:0-15799 GCA_023265015.1 Acidobacteriota bacterium
GGTCACCGGACGGCCGCTTCCTGCTATTTATCGCCGATCGCCCGTTGGGGAGCACCGACATCTGGGCAACCCCTCTCGGGGGCGGGAAGCCGTATCCGCTGATTGCCACGGCGTTCAGCACCAACCATTCAGCATTCTCGCCGGATGGTCGGTGGGTCAGCTACGAATCAGATGAATCAGGATCGTGGGAAATCTATGTCAAGCCGTTTGCCAGCGCCGGCAAACAGCAGGTGTCGAGCGGAGGCGGCCGGGCTCCGAGGTGGCGGCGTGACGGATCCGAGCTGTTCTATGTGAATCCCGCCAATCAAGTGATGAGCGTCGCGGTCACCAGAGGTGAGACGCTCGAGACAGGTGCGCCGGCGGTCCTGTTCACTCCGTGCAAGCGCGGCGACCCGAACCCGTTGTACGAAGGCCGCTGGTACGACACGGCGCCGGACGGACGTTTCCTCATGGCGTGCACGACGGTCCAGCAGACCCCTGCGATCGTGGTCACGGTCGGATGGTCGGCTCGCGTGCCGGCGAGCAAATGACGGCGTCAGGGAACCCGGAAGATCACCAGATCGAACCGCCGCGTGGCGTCCTCCTTTGAGCCTTCCACCGTCAGCACCCGATCCCACGACGCTGGTGCAGACGATGGCTGCGCTGTCATTTCTCTTGCCCAGGACGGGATCACCTGGAGGACATAGTCCGACAGCACTTCCAGTCCGCGACTTCCGCCCAGGACGACATAGCTGTCATGAAGATCGCGGGGATCCTGAATGTCCTGGAGGTCCCGGAATCGCACGCCACCGGAATCGCCCCGTGAGTGATAGCGAAGGCTGCTGACGCCAAGGTAATCCGTATACACGGTTGCGTTCGACGGCCTGAGGAATGCTGCCGCGACGCGGAGGTCCTGCTGGCTGGCCCTCAACACCGGGTAGTCGTGCAGCAGCGACGGCACGCCCGATGCGATCACGGCCAGCGTCACCGCGACGGCGAAACCCCGGTGTCTTCGCCACAGCTCGGCGAGTGCCAGGCCGGCGAACGGTACTGCCAGAGGATTCAAGAGCGACACGTAACGAAGGTGCTTATATATGCCGCGATAGATGAGCGTGCCGTGCTCCATCGTCAAACCGACAGGTCCGAACTCCAGATACAGGTACACCGAAACAGCCAACGCGAGGAGGATGCGCACCTTCGGGTCGGATGGCCGGATCACGGTCCACATGAGTCCTGCCGCGATGACCCAATACGTAAGACCGAACCCGGAAAACTGATAGTACGTTTCCTTCGCGAAGCCGAGCAAGACGGCGCCAATGAGGAAAAACTCTTCGACCCAGTCCACGCGCAGAAACGGCAGCACCTGGAGCGAAGAGTGTGGCTCTTGCGTGTACTTGTAGACGGTCACGGAGTGCGCCACGAGAGGATGAAGGAAGAAATGCCCTGTCCTGGCTTGGTACCACAAGCCTTCCAGGAACAGACATAGGAGAAATCCCGCGATGTAGGCGGCAAGCACGGGCCACCGTCGTCCGGGGACGGCATAGCCCGCCACAAAGGGCGCAATGAACAAGAAGAGTACGATCCCCGCGTCCTTGACCAAGTACCCAACGCCAAGCATGAGTCCGCACGCGATAAACCAGCCGACGTGCGCAGTCCGCCACCCGATGAAGAGCGCCAGCGCGCCGGCCGCGACCCATAGTCCCAGCGGCGCGTCGGCGAGCACACGCGTCGAACTGAGAATGTCGTGCGGCAGCGTCGCCAGCAGCAGTGCTGCGAAGAGTCCGGCACGCCGACCGAAGAGCTCCGCCGTCAGCGCCGCCGTTACCGCGATGCCGGCGAGCGAAGAGAGAAGCCCGGGCCAGATGGCAGAAGCGTCGCCCTCGCCGAACAGCCGGAAGAGCAGCGCGAGAGGGTAGGTGTAGCCGACGCGAAAGGTGAACGTCTCGGCTGGGTTCGCCACAAAGCCAGGAGAGATCGTCTTGTAGCGGCTGAGATCCAGAGCGCCGTGCGCGATCGAGCGAGCGATGCCGATATAGATTCCGTCATCCTGAGGGTAACCTCCCACGAAGCCGACGGCAAAGAGCAGACGAATGATCAGCGCGCCGCAGAGAACAGCGAACAAGCCACCGGTTTCCGCCCGCCAGACTTTCATCTCGCAGCACCGACATTCGTGTCTGGTTCTGGGTCACCTTGTATTGCCATCGGAGCATGACTATAATCCGCGCCTCCGTTCATCTTCATTTTCAGAGGGTCGTGTGAGAACACTCTTGCGACTGCTAGCCGTGGGATCTGTGATCGCTGTCGCCGGCTGCGGCGGCAGCACCACCAAGCCGTCTCAGATGACGACCAGTACCAGCGCCCCGACCACGACGGTTGCTGCCACGACGACTGTCCCTGCGCTGACCGTTGCGAACGTCGCGGTCTCCCTCAGTAACACGATGAACACGACCTTTATTGCCGCGATGAGAGCCGGTTCACTCCCGGCGTCAATCGGCTCCACGCGTCACGGCGCAGGTTGGCTCGCGCTCTTGCGATTCCTGCTGCCGCAACCCCTCTTCGCGCAAGCCAGCCCGTTCCAGGCGCCGTGCCCTCGAGGCGGGAATGTGACCGTCAGGTATGGCGGAGCTCGGGCCAGGGAGTACAACCTGCAGAGCGTACCGGTCGTCTATTCGCGTTGCGGGAGCAGCGCGGGCCCTCGCGCCTTCACGTTCGACTTCAATGGGAATGCCAACGGGCGGTGGACTGCCGACGCGCCCGAAAGTCCCGTCAGAATGACGGGGACAGGGATGATCGATGAAATCGTCGGTCCGGTGCCCATCGACTGCGAAACAAGCCGTACAAACTGCAACGGCACGGTTGGCGGCGTGATGGTCGGCCCCATGGACACTGCGCCGCCGGTGAATCCGACGACCACGACTACCTCGACCATTCCGCAGGCGACGACCGTTCCGGCGACAACTGTTCCGGCGACCACGATACCGGCTCTCAACATCTCCGGCAACTGGACGGTGACCAGTACCTCCGCGAGCGGCAGCGGGACGATGACGCTGACACAGACCGGCACCAGCATCACCGGCGCGGCGGTCATTCCTCCGGTCGCGGGCGCGACCATCCTGACCAACCGGGTGACGGGCTCCATTTCCGGGAGCACCGTAAACCTCGCGCACGCGCTGTCAATTAGCGTGGCGGCGGGAGGGTCTACCACCACTTGCACGGGCACGACGAATTACGTATTGCAAGCCACGAGCACCAGGATGACCGGTACGTTTTCAGACACCACGGCGTGCACGCACAATATCCCCGGAGTTCCCCAGGTGCCCCCGATGACCACCAACGGCAACGCGACGTTTACGAAGCAGTGACGTGGCAGACGTAGAGAATGAGTGAGGATGTACGAACACCTTCGGCGGGGAGCGTTGCTGGGCGGCCGCGTGGTACGCGCGAATGCGGCCCGGCTCGCCTCCCCGCTCAAGCTGAACCTCGCGCTGACCTACTGGTGCCAGTACAAGTGCAAGACGTGCAACATCTGGCGCCGGCGTCCGGCTGACGAGCTCACGACCAGCGAGATCCTGGCCTTCATCCGGGAGAACTCGCACGTCTCCTGGCTGGACGTCACCGGCGGCGAGATTTTTCTCCGCGACGATATCAGAGAGATCTTCGACGCCATCACCGAATCGTGGCGAGACCTCTTCCTGCTGCACTTTCCGACCAACGGATTTCTCACGAAAAATATCGTTGCTGTTGCCGAGCGACTGGCGCGGTCACGTGTGCCGAACGTCATTGTGACCGTCAGCATCGACGGAGATCAGGCGCTCAACGACGAGATCCGCGGCATCAAGGGTGGATTCAAGCGCCAGATCGAAACGCTCACCGCGCTGCGGCAGATCGGCGGAATCCGGGCCGTCGTCGGCATGACGCTGTCGCGATTCAACGTCGGGCAGGCGGAGCAAACGTTCAACGCTGTGCAGGCAGAGTGCCCCGACTTGGGCATGGACGACTTCCATCTGAACTTCGCGCAGGTTTCCGCTCACTACTACGGGAATGCCGGTGACGCGATCGCCGCGCCGAAAGATGCCGCCGTGCGCGAGCTGCAATGGTACCGGTCACAACGTGGGCGCACGCACTCACCGGCCTCGTGGCTCGAGGGCGCGTATCTTCGCCGGCTCGAGAGCTACCTCGAAACCGGGACGACCCCGATGCCGTGCCACTCGCTGCGTTCGAGCTGCTTCATCGATCCGTGGGGGACGGTCTTCCCGTGCATTACGTACAGCCGTCCGCTTGGCCGCCTCAGGGAAACGGGCATGCGGCTCGAGCCTCTCTGGAACAGCGCGGAGACCCGAACGACGCAGCGTGAGATCTGGAAGGGCTCATGTCCGCAGTGCTGGACCGCGTGCGAGGCATACCAGTCGATACTCGGGAATCTCGTGCGGCCGTCCACGCACCCCGCGGGCCGGCCAGCGCGCCAGCCGGCGGTCGAAGCGATCACATTGACGGGGATCGGAAAGTAGATGCTGCTGCCCGATGACGCCACGATCGTGATTGCCGCCAAGGATGAAGAGGCGACCATCGCGGAGGTGGTCCAGTCCTGCTCTCCATACGCCCGTGAGATTCTCGTCGTCGTCCATCGGCATACGCACGATCGGACCGCAGACCGTGCCGCCCGGGCCGGCGCCCGCGTCCTGTTCGATCGCGGCCGCGGAAAGGGCGACGCGATGCGAGTGGCCATCGGCGCGATCAGAACGAGCCTGACCATTTTCATCGACGCCGACGGATCGCATGACGCCGCCGACATCCCCCGCCTGGCGCAGCCGATCCTCGACGACGAGGCGGATCACGTATCGGCATCGCGTCTGACCGGGGGCTCGAGCGAGCTGCACGGTGGCTTCGACGAATTCTTCCGGCTGGCCGGGAGCTCCTTCATCACGGCGTGCATCAACTGGAAGTTCGGCGTCCGGCTGAGCGACAGTCAAAACGGATTCCGCGCGATACGGACGGATGTCCTGCGCCAGCTGAGGCTCACGTCGAACAGCACGACGATCGAGCAGGAGATGATCATCCGCTCTCTCGGCATCGGCTGCCGCGTGCGAGAGGTGCCGAGCCACGAGCACCACCGCAAAGTCGGCACGTCACACATCAACGTGCGGCGCGCCGCCCTGCCGTACGTCTTCAACCTGGTCCGGCATCTTGCGTTCACCAGGCGTTCGGCCACCGTTCCGGCTCCACTGTCCAGCGCGCCCGCGGAAAGCCACGCGCCTGCCCACAACTGACACGTCCCCGGTGAATATCCTCGGCATCTGGGACGGACACGACGCCGGCGCCGCGCTCATCGTCAACGGACGCCTTGCCGCGGCGGTTAACGAAGAACGATTCACACGGCGGAAGCTCGAAATCAATTTCCCGATCCGTTCCATCTGCGCATGCCTCGATCTCGCAAGAATCGAACGCGACGCGGTGGACCTGGTCGCCACTACAACGTCGGACGTCGCGAAGGCCATCGGCCGCCTGTTTCCGTCGACGAAAGAGGCCTACTATCGACTGCGGCGTCGCAAGACACAGCCAGGGTGGGGCTCGAACCTCAGAAGCCGCGCCAAGTACCTGATCACTGAATGGAAGCCCAATCCCCTGAGCCGGCTGGCCAGTCGCCGGTCGCTGACGCGCACGCTGGCGCAACTGGGGCTGGGCTGGGCGGCGCTGCGCGTCTACGACCATCACGCGTGTCACGCCGCGGCGGCGGCATGCACAAGTAGCTTCGACTCGTGCCTCGTCGTCACCATCGACGGCCTCGGAGACGGCAAGGCGGCGACTGTCAGCCGCTATCGCGACGGACGGCTCGAGCTGCTCGCCTCGACGGCCGCGCGCTCGTCTCCTGGCGTCTTCTTCGAGCACGTCACCCACTTGCTCAACATGCGGGAGCTGGAAGACGAGGGCAAGGTGATGGCGCTCGCCGACTATGCCTCGCCGGTGCCGGACGAAGAGAACCCGATGCTGGCGTTGTTGACGACGAGCGGCGCCACGTTCGTGACGTCTGTGCCGGGCCACGCGCTGCAGCGGCCGCTGAAGGAGGTCCTCTGGCGTTTTCCCAACGAGCAGTTTGCGTTCATGGCCCAGCGGGCGCTCGAGCAGGCCTGCGTGGCGGTCGTGCGTGAAGGCCTCAGGCTGACGGGTGAACGGCGAGTGGCGCTCGCCGGCGGAGTCGCCTCGAACATCAAAGTCAACCGGCGCATCAGGCTGCTCGACGGGGTGGACGACGTATTCGTCTACCCGCACATGGGCGACGGAGGGCTGGCGCTCGGCGCGGCGCTGCTCGCGGCCATGGAGGCCGGCGGCAGCGGCGCGCAGATCCCGCTGGACGACCTGGGCCTGGGTCCGGAGTACTCCGAAGACGCACTCGAGGCCGCACTGGGCGCAAGCGGACTGCCGCATCAGCGATGCGCCGACATGCCATCGACCGTTGCCCGCCTGCTCGTCGCCGATCGGATTGTGATGTGGTTCCAGGGGCGGATGGAGTACGGCCCTCGCGCGCTCGGCCATCGAAGCGTGCTGGCGCGCCCCGACCGTCCCGAGCTTCGCGATCGCCTCAATCTCGTCCTGAAGCGCCGCGTCTGGTATCAGCCTTTCTGTCCCAGCATCCTCGAGCGCGACGCCCTCGCGGTGCTGTCCGACTTCTCAGGACGCCCGAACCGCCACATGACCATGGCGTATCAGGTCGCGGTGGAACACCGCCGATCGCTGGGCGGCGTCATCAACGTGGATGGATCCTGTCGTCCTCAGATCGTCCGCGACGAGGCCGCCGGCCCGTTTGCCGCGCTGCTCCGCGACATGCGCCATCAGGTCGGGATTGGCGCGGTCCTGAATACCAGCTTCAACGTGCATGGGTCGCCGCTCGTCTGCACCCCGCGTGAGGCGATCGACGTGTTCGTCGAAACCGGGGCCGACGCGCTCGCCATGGGCCCATTTCTCGTCCGCCGGGCTGAGCTGCCGTGAGCGCGGCCAAGGCCTGCGGTGCCGCCGCCGCTGTCGCCGCAGCAATCGCGGTGTGGCTGTATTTCACCCCGGAGCTCCGGCTGCGGGATGAGCTGCGCGCCATTCAGTTCTGGCAACTCGAAGCGCTCCTCGTTCTTCTCGTAGCCGTGTCGATCGCCGGCATGCGTGCGCTCCTGGGATCGCTCGCCATTGCAAGGCGCGAACTCGCGCCGCCGCTCGCGTCCTCGCTGCTGGCAGCGGTCCTGGTGTTTGCCGTCGCCCCCGGAACGAACCGGATCTATTACGACGAGCAGATCTACCAGAGCATCGGACAGAACATGGCCGATCTGCGCCTTGCGCAGATGTGCAGCGAGGGAATCGTCGAATACGGTGTGCTCCAGTGCGCGCGCGGTGACTACAACAAGGAGCCGTACGGCTTCCCGCACCTGCTCAGCGTCGCGTATCGGATCGTCGGGGTATCTCCGGGTGCAGCCCATGTGCTGAACGGGCTCTCAGCCATTGCGCTCGTCTGGATCATTTACCTGATCACCGTGACGCTGTTCGGGGACCGGCGCTCGGCGGCGCTCGCCTCCCTGGTCGCCGCTCTGATTCCCGCGCACCTGCAGTGGTCGCATACGGCAGCCAGCGAACCCGTCAGTGCTGCCGTGGCCGCCTGGGCCGTGCTTGCGCTCGCCGCGTTTCTGAGACGGGGATCGGTTTCGGCGCTGCTGTGGACAGTGGTCGCGGCAAGCTACGCCATGCAGTTCCGTCCCGAGGTGGCGCTGATCTTCGGCGTCGTGGTGGCCGGCGTCATCCTCCTGGGACCTCAGCGCCGATCCCTTCCTGGACGGATGTGGTGGGCCCTGTCACTGACGTTCGTCTTATGCGCGGTCGCCGTCGCACACGTCATTGCGATACGACATGAGAGCTGGGGATCGCCTGGCGGCGGGCCGCTGTCGCTCGCCTATCTCTGGTCGAACCTGCAGGTGAACGGCCCCTTCTACTTCTGGGACGCGCGGTTTCCCTCGCTTGTCGGCGTGCTGGCGGTCGTCGGAGCATGGGCCAGGCGTTCCAGGGAGAGCCTGCTGATCGGTCTTTGGTTCCTGTCGTTCTTTGGTATCTATCTCCTCTTCTACGCGGGCAGCTACAACTACGGCGCCGATATTCGCTATTCGCTGCTCACCTATCCGCCGTTGATGATCCTGGCAGGCGTGGGAGCGGCGGCGATCGCAGGGTGGCTCGAACGACGCACGCCGTTCCGCGGCGGACCCGTGATTGCGGCCGCCCTGCTGTTCCAGTTCACCTGGTACTTGCCGAACGTGCGCGCGGTCGGCGAAGAAGCCTGGGCCGCGCGGGCGGATGTGAAATACGCCGAGCTGATGGTGAAGCAGCTGCCCCCGAACGCGATCGTGCTGACACACAACCCCGGCATGTTTCAGGTCTGGGGCGTCAACGCCGCGCAGTTGTCGATTGCGGCAACGGAACCAGACTACGTCAACGTCCTGATGCGCCGGTTCGCCGGCGGTGTGTTCGTGCATTGGAATTTCTGGTGCAACGTGTCGGACCCGGTGCAAAGTGAGTACTGTCGTGAGACCGAGCGTCGTTACGACACTGAAAAGATCAGCGAATACCGCGAGCGAGACTACCGGTACGCCTTGTCACGCATCGTGGGCGTCAAGGCACAGCCGTTGAAATAAGATCGCTGGATGGAAGCATCGGGCACGACAACGGCTCCCGGCGGACGGCCCATTCGAATTCAATTCACCGTCACCGCACTGATCATCCTGGCGGCCGGCATCGCCCTCACCGCCCGGCCATCCGGCCAGGTCGAGATCGCGGTCGCAGGGCTCGCACTTCTCTGGTTCGGCGCCGCCGGCGCCCTCGCGCCCGCGGCGCGCTTCGCCAGCCCGAGGGGCGGCCGCTACAACCCGCAGCGTGCGACGCCGCGCACGCTGATCGTCACCGCCGAAATCGGTGCGGGCGGGCCCACCGGCGTCTACGCGGCCCGGTTGCAATAGGACTTGGGCCAGGGCGCGATACTCATTCCGCTCGGGCGCGCGCACGTGCTCGCGTCGATGATCATGCGCGAAGCGCGACGCGCCGCAATCCGTGTCGACGCGCTGACCGCCGTCGGCGGCCTGCGCCGATACGAGCCGGCGGTCGAATCGGTGGCGATCGTGGCCGTCGCGCCCGACTCGGAGCGCCGCGCGCTGCTCACCGAGTTCACGCGGCTGCCGTTCGTTCTGAAGTCCGAGACGCCGGGCGACCGCAGCGTCGCCCTGGCCACCGAACGCGGCGACCTGACGATCCATCTCACATCACCGGGCCAGGCCGGCGCCGCGCTGGTGTGGCATACCGGCTCCAGCAGGCACGTGGACTTGCTCCAGGCGCGCGCCCACGCGCGGGACCTGGAGCTGGTGGATGCGCGGTTGAAGAATCGCGACGGCAAGCCCGTACCATGTCCCTCTGAAGACGATCTGTATCGGCGACTCGATCTGCCCTTCATCGCTCCCGAGCTGCGTGCGGGAGCCGATGAAATCGTGGCGGCCGAGCGCGGCGAGCTGCCGGAGCTCGTCACGGAGGTCAACATCCGCGGCGATCTCCACATGCACAGTACCTGGAGCGACGGCCGCGACTCGGCCGAGGAGATCGTGCTCGCCGCCCGGCAGCTCGGCTACGAGTACGTCGCCATCACCGATCACTCGCGACGGGCGTTTGCATCCCACACGCTCGCAGTGGAGGATGTGCCGAGACAGCGCGAGGAGATCGAGCGGCTCCGGTCGAGGATCCACGGCATCGACATCCTTCACGGCATCGAGGTGGACATGCTGACCGACGGCAGCCTCGATTTCGAAGACGAGGTGCTCGAGGGATTCGACATCGTGCTGGCGTCGCTGCACGTCGGCGGAGGACAGGATGGCCATCGGCTCACCGCGCGGTACCTCGAGGCGATCCGGCATCCGCTCGTGAACGTCATCACGCATCCCGCGAACCGCTCGCCGGCGCGCTCACCGGGGTTCGACGTCGACTTCGACGCGCTCTTCGCGGCAGCCGCGGACACCGGCACGGCAATGGAGATCGACGGCGCGCCCGGCCACCTGGACATGGACGGCGCGGTCGCGCGTCGCGCCGCGGCCGCAGGCGTCATGGTGACGATCGACAGCGATTGTCACCGCGCCTTGTGGCTTGCGCGGCAGATGCGGTTCGGCGTGGGCACGGCGAGGCGCGGCTGGATCGAACCGAAACATGTGCTGAACACCGGCAGCGTGGATGACGTCCGCGCATTCGTCGCTCGCAAGCGCGGCCGCCATGGTTAGCGAAGCGCCAAGCGGCGCGAACCCGCCGACACGCGGTGCGGACCCTCTTGCCTCGCCGAAGCCGCGGAGCGGCGAAGGCGGGTCGGGTCCGCGAGGCGATCGTGAAACGCTCGCCCCGCACATGTGGCGCTTCACCGTCGCCTGCATCGTCGGGACGCTTGCCTTCTGGGCCTATACCCAGACGCTTCTTGCGGGCGGCGATCTCGGTGACACCGGAGGGTTCCAGGCCGCGGTGCTCTGGCCAGAGGTCAGCGCGCGACAGGCGTATCCGCTCTATTACAACCTCGCGCGCCCCTTCGTCCTCGCGGTCAGCGCCGCCAATCCTGCTCGCGGGCTCAATCTCTTCTCGGCGGTGCTGGGCGCGGCAGCCGTCGGTCTCCTGACGCTCCTCTGCGCCACCATCACGGGGTCGCTGGCCGCGGCTGTCGCCGCCGGCCTGCTGCTGGCGTTCTCCTACACGTTCTGGAGCCAGGCGATCATCGCCGAGGTCTACACGCTGCACCTGGCGCTGGTGCTCGCCTGCTGCCTGGCCCTGTACGCGTACGCGGCGCGACCGTCCTCCTCGCGACTGGCGATCTTCTTCATCGTCTACGCGGTGGCGTTCGGCAACCACTTGTCGGTGATTCTTCTGTTCGTCCCGTTCACGGTGTTTCTGTTGCTGGTCACGCCGCGGCCGCGAACGTTGTTCAGGCCGGCGACGATCGTCATGGCCATCGCCATTGCAGCTGCGGGAGCGCTGCAGTACTGGCCCAACCTGATGGCGACGTGGCACCAGCTCGACGCGCCTGCCACGTGGGCCGATCGACTTGCCGCGTTCTGGTTCGATACCACCAAGGCCGACTGGCGCGAGTCGATGGTGCTCGGCGTGCGGGGCGATCAACTGGTCGAGCGCGCGGGAATGTGGTGGTTCGACGCGCGCCAGCAGTTTGGCATTGCTGGATTGCTGCTCGCGCTCGTGGGCGCCATTCGTCTCTGGTGGATCTCCCGGCCGTGGGCGGCCCTCGTCACGCTGGCGTACGCGATCAACACGGTGTTCGCGTTCACGTACAACGTCGGCGACACGCACGTGTTCTACCTGCCGGGCCATGTGTTCACGGCGTTGTGGGCCGGGGTAGCACTCAGTATGCCTGTCTGGCCGGCTCCCGGCTTCGCTCTGCGAGCTTCCGACTTCGCGCTTGGCGCTTCGTCGGACAGGTCGTCGGGCAAAAAAGCCGGCCCCTACGAAGCCGGCCCCGACCTGCGGACTGCGGCGCGGACCTTGTCAGGTCCGCGAGCGATCGCGATCGTCGCGATACTCGCGTATGCCGGCTGGCGCGGATGGGATACGTGGCCCGCGATCGATCGGCACAACGACCGGCGCGCCGACACCCTTGTCACTCGTCTCACGTTCGGCGTCAACCAGCAGAACGCCGTGCTCGTGACCGGCCTGAACTGGCAGCTCGAGAACGCGCTGCTCTACTCGACGCGCGTCGAGCGGCCCGACGTCGCCTGGGTGCGGCTGCCCGACGTGATGCTGCATTTTCCATTTCTCGTGCGCGACAACGCGTCGATCTCGCGCGATATCGTGCTGGACTCGCATGCCGCTGCCGACGTGGTGGCCGCGTACGGCGCGGCGTTTCCTCTCGTGCAGGATCCGCTGCTGCCCGCCCCGGATCTCGGCGACACGGTGGCGCAGCTTCCGCCGGGGACGCCGTACGTCTTTTGCCTGCTGACGCCGCCGCGCGAGGAGCACCTCGATCCCGTGGCCCTCGACGCGATCCTCGCGACGCTCACGCACGGCCACGCGCCGGACGCGGGCATGGGGCCGTATCAGCTCATCGCCGGTCTCTCGGGGGAAGCGCCGCAGGTCACGCGCTCCTCCGATCGGCCGTTCCGTGAAACGTTTCAACTGCTCGACGATTCGTTCACGGTCCGCATGGAGTCGTGGCTCCCGTCCGACACGTTCCGGCGCGCCGGCTTCGGCCACGTCCTTCGCGGACGCGAGCATGTCTTCATCCTCGAGCGGGGCGTGAACTTCGTCTGGTTCGACCGTAATGCCCGTCCGTCATCGCCGATCTACGCGGCCGGTCTGTACGCGCCGGGCCCTCGCTACCGCATCCCGTCGGCAACACCGGCGCTGGCGTTGGTCCGGCTGAAGCCGGAGTTGTTAGTCCGGCTGAAGCCGGACGCTACCGTTGATCATCGGTAGTGTCCGCCTTCAGGCGGACTTTCTATCCACCTTCAGGCGGACCTGTTATCGTAGGGAAGGTCTTTGTGAAATCGCTGCTGATCGCGCTGATGCTCCTCCAGGCTCCCGCGCCTCCCACGCCCGAGGCGCTCGCCCGATCGCTGCAGCAGCGTTACCAGGGCATCACGGACTTCTCCGCCGACTTCCTGCACAGCTACCGGGGGGGCGTTCTCAAGACGCAGACACAGGAGCATGGCAGGGTCATGGTGAAGAAGCCGAGCCGCATGCACTGGACCTACACAAACCCTGAAAAGAAGGAGTTCGTCTCGGACGGCGTGAAGATCTACTCCTACATCCAGGAGGATCGGCAGGTGATCGTCAGCAGCGTGCCGCCCGACGACCAGGCGACGACGCCGGCCCTGTTCCTGGCAGGCAAAGGCGACATCGCGCGTGATTTCTCAGCAAGTTACGCGGACACCACGGCCCCAGGAACGCTGGCCCTGAAGCTGATTCCCCGCCGCAGCGAGCCCGATTACGAGTACCTGGTCGTGGCCGTCGACCCACGGTCGCTTCAGATCCGGGCGCTGACGACCAGGGATCGCCAGGGTGGCGAATCGACGCTGATCTTCAGCAATCTGAAGGAAAATCAGGGAATCTCCGATAAGGAGTTTGCGTTCCGTATTCCTCGCGGCGTCGACGTCATCACTGATGGCACACCGAACTAGCCTCCTCGCGGCCACACTGGCGCTCACGACCGCCCTCGCGGGCTGCGTGACCGCCGCCTCCTTCCACTCGGGCCAGCGCGCCGAGCTGGCGCAGGACTACGACCGCGCGGTCGCCGACTACACCGCCGCGCTCAAGAAACATCCCAACGATCGAACCACGCAGCTGGCGCTCGAGCGGGCAAAGCTGCGCGCCTCGCAGGATCACTTCATGCGCGCGCGCCGGCTGGAAGCTTCGGGCAAGCTCGACGAGACGCTGGTCGAGCTGCAGATCGCGTCGGAGCTGAATCCCGGGAATGCCGACATCGACGATGCGCTTCGCGGCGTCCGCACGCAGCTGCGCACCAAGGTCCTCGTCGCGCGCGAGGGGAAGACGCAGCTCGAGACGCTGATCGATTCGTCGCAGAACCTCGCGCCTCCGGGGCTGGACCTTCCGAAAGACGTGCGCTTCCCCGCCACGCTCCTCTTCCGCGAGGCCAGCTCGCGGGACGTTTACACGGCGATCGCCCGGTTCGCGAACATCAACCTCGTGTTCGACCCCCAGTTCCGCGATGTGCCGATCACGATCGACCTGCGGAACACGACGCTCGATCAGGCGCTTCAGGCGGTCTCGACCGGAACGCACAACTTCTACAAGGTGACGGCCCAGCGAACGATCACGGTCATCCCCGACACGACGGCAAAGCGCCGCGAGTACGAGGAAGAAGTCGTCCGCACGTTCTACCTGAGCAACGCGGATCTCAAGGAGACGATCGATCTCCTGCGCATCGTCGTCGACGCGCGCCGGATCGCCCCGCTGACGGCGACCAACGCGCTGACGATCAAGGACACGCCGGAGCGCGTGGCGGCGACCGGCCGCATCATCCAGGCGATCGACAAGGCGCGCCCGGAGGTCGTCATCGACGTCGAGCTGCTCGAGGTCGACCGCACGCGGCTGCTCGAGTACGGCCTGCAGATGGCGTCGCCGGGGTCGCCGGGCGTCAACGGCGCCGCCGACGTCAACCGGAACAACCTGACGCTGCAGAACCTGCGGAACCTGTCGCAGTCGGACATTATCTTGACGAATCTTCCGAGCTTGTACTACCGGCTGCTGAAGACCGACAGCAACACGCGGACGCTGGCAAGCCCGCAGCTCCGCACGTCGGAAGGGGTGGCCGCGCAGGCGCGGTTCGGCGAGCAGGTGCCCGTGCCCGTCACGACGTTTGCGCCGATTGCGACCGGCGGCGTCGCGCAGCAGCCGATCACGTCGTTCCAGTACCAGAACATCGGTGTCAACATCGACATCACGCCGCGGACACATCACGACGATGACGTGTCGCTGGCGCTCAAGGTGGAGGTCACGAGCCTGTCGGGCTCGGGCTTCGGCGGCCTGCCCACGTTCGGCAACCGCTCGATCACGACGTCCATCAGGCTGCGCGACGGCGAGACCAACCTGCTCGCGGGCCTGATCCGCGATGACGAGCGCACGGTCATGGACGGCATTCCGGGCCTCAGCGATCTGCCGATTGTCGGACGGCTCTTCGCGCACTCGCGCAAAGAGACGCAGCAGACCGACGTCGTGCTCACGCTGACGCCGCACATCATCCGCGTGCTCGACTTGAGCGAGGATGATCTCAGGCCGTTCCGCGTCACCAACGACGCGAACGCGCCGCTGATCGATCTGCCGATCATCCAGGTCCCCCCGGTGCCGATCCAGGAGCCACCGGCGCCGCCGCAGCAACAGCAGCCGCCGCCGGCCGCGCAGCCGCTTCCCGGCGCAATTGCGCCGGCGCCCACAACTCCCCCGCGTTAGCTGGCCTCTCGCCGTCGGAGAGGCGGATCTTCAGGTCCGCCGGCCCTTCTGGTCCGCCTGCCGGTTCATACGATCACAAACGTGGTATCGTATGAACATCGTGGGAAAGCAAGCCATTTCAGTCACGCTGCACAGTGAGAACCTCACGTGGCTCCGTGCGCGTGCGGCCACATCGGGTGTCCGGAGCGTCAGCGAGATGCTCGATCGCCTGGTCACCGCGGCGCGCGCGAACGGGACCGCCGGGCCATCACGCTCGGTCAAGGGCACGATCGATCTCGACCCGGCCGACCCGCTGCTGCTCGAAGCCGACGCGAAGGTGCGTGCCACGTTCGAGGCGTCGATTGGCCGGCCGCTGCTGGTGAAAGAAGCACGGTCCGGATACCGCAAGAGCCGCAGCCGCCGTGGCCGAGCCTGACGCCATCGTCACGGACACGCACCCGTTGGTGTTTCATGCGGGTGGAGTGCGCGGACTGAGTCCGCGCGCCGCCCGCCTCTTCGAACGCTGCGAGCGGCGAGACGCAATCATTTACGTTCCGGCGGCGGTGATCTGGGAGTGCAGCCTGCTCGCCCGCGTCTCCCGCATCAACCTGCGCCGGACTGTCCGGGCTTTCTTTGACGATCTGTTCAGCAATCCCGCCTATCAGCCGTTCGATCTCACGCCGGAACAGGTCTTCCTCGCCGACGATCTCCGATTCACGCGCGACCCATTCGACGCGTTGATCTGCGCTGCGGCGCAGACGCTCAACCTGCCGCTACTCTCGCGTGACGCGCAGATTCGTGGTGCCGGTGTGGTGAAAGCCGTGTGGTGAGGCCGTGGTTCAGCGCAGGTACGCGGCAGCAAGCGCGCCGATGAAGACGA
>JAHFUO010000024.1:15899-32682 GCA_023265015.1 Acidobacteriota bacterium
CCTCGAGGGTCGGCATTTCGTCAGGCTCCACCCGGCCGCCATTGCGGGATTCTACGACGATCTCGCGCAGTCGCATATGGGGAGTGCAGATATTTCCACGGCGCCGGACTTGGTCCGTGGCAAAATCTGCGGGTAATCCCACAGAGCTATTGAGATGACACTGGGCGCCGGCACACGCCTTGGCGTATACGAGATCGCCGCCGAAATCGGCGCGGGCGGGATGGGTGTGGTCTATCGAGCCCGCGACACGAAGCTCGGTCGCGACGTCGCGCTCAAAGTCATCCCTGACGCCTTCGCGCTCGACCCCGATCGACTCGCGAGGTTCAAGCGCGAGGCCCAGGTGCTTGCCTCGCTGAATCATCCGAACATCGCGGCGATTTACGGATTTGAAGAAGGGCCGGAAGACGTGGGGGCGGCCTTCAGCCGGCCCTTACAGGCGCTCGTGCTCGAGCTCGTCGAAGGGCCGACGCTGGCGGATCGCATCGCGCACGGGCCGATTCCTGTTGACGAGGCGTTGCCGATCGCACGTCAGATCGCGGAAGCGCTCGAGGCGGCGCACGAGCGCGGCATCGCCCATCGCGACCTGAAGCCAGCCAACATCAAGCTGCGCTCCGACGGCACCGTGAAGGTGCTCGACTTCGGTCTGGCGAAAGCGCTCGGGCCGGCTGAGGCCGGCCCCCACGTACCCTCCCAACTGTCGGTCTCGCCGACAATCACGTCGCCGGCGCTGATGACGGGAGTCGGCGTGTTCCTCGGTACGGCTGCCTATATGGCGCCCGAGCAGGCGCGCGGCACCGTGGTCGACAAGCGCGCCGACATATGGGCCTTCGGCGTCCTCGTGTTCGAGATGCTGACCGGCAAGCGGCTTTTCGAGGGCGAGACGGTGTCGGACATGCTGGCCTCAGTCCTTCGTCAGGAGATCGATTGGAACGGTCTGCCTCCGGACACGCCACGCTCGATCGTGAACCTGCTCCGCCGCTGCCTCGAGCGCGAACCGAAGCGGCGCCTGCGGGACATCGGCGAAGCCCGCATCGTGCTGGAATCGGCAAGCGGCAGTGGCCGGCTTCAGCCCTCCGATGGTCCGCCCGAAAGGGAAGGCCACGGTCATCAGGTTCTGCGATACGCCCTCGCGTCCCTGGGCGCGATCGGCCTCGTCGCGGCCATCCTCGTCAGCGCCTGGCAGTGGTGGCGGACGCCGAGCGCGATGGATGGCGCCGTGCTGCGCCTCTCGGCGCCGCTCCCCTCCGACGTCTCGTTCGATCTGGCAAACCGACCCGTCGTCGCCGTCTCGCGCGACGGCTCAAAAGTCGCGATCGTCGGGAACAAGAAGGATGTCAATCAGCTGTATCTCCGGCCACTTGGCGAATTTGATGCGAGGCCGCTTCCCGGCACTGAAGGCGCATCCGGTCCCTTTTTCTCGCCCGATGGCTCGTGGCTCGGGTTTTTCGCGGACGGCAAGCTGAAAAAGATCCCGTCCGGCGGCGGCCCGGTCATCACCCTTGCCGACGCGCCCGATCCCCGCGGCGCGGTCTGGACCGATCGCGACACGATCATCATGGAGGCCGACACGATCACCCCGCTCGTCGAGCTTCCGGCGGCTGGTGGCGCCGGTCGCGCGCTTTCGACGATCGATTCCGGAAAACACGAGCGTACGCACCGGTGGCCGTCGCTCCTGCCCGACGGCAGGACCGTTCTCTTCACCGTCGGCAGCGTCGAGCATCCAGACGACTACGACGATGGGACGATCGAGGCAATCCGCACCGACACCGGGGAGCGTCGTCTCGTATTCAAGGGTGGACGGATGAGTCGCTATCTGCCCACTGGCGACCTGCTGTTTCTGCGCGGGAAGATTCTCTACGCGGTGCCGTTCGATCCGAAACGGCTCGAGGTGAGCGGGAGCCCGAGGCCCGTCGTTGACGGCGTGTCTGGCGATACGACGACCGGTGCCGCACACTACTCCGTTTCCGATAACGGCACGCTGGTCTATGTCCAGGGCGATCCGTCCGGCGCGGCGCGACGGCTCGCGTGGGTGGACAAACAGGGCAAACCAATGTTTCTCGATGTCCCCGTGGCGCTGTACGCGGATCCACATGTCTCGCCCGACGGTCGCCGCATTGCGGTATCAATCATCGACGCCACCAACAGCAGCCGGGACGTGTGGATCATCGATACGGTGCGTGGCACCTCGAGCCGCATGACATTTGGCGGCATCAACCGGACGCCGATCTGGTCGCGCGACGGTTCGCGCACCTATTACGTCACATACGACACGCGGCGCAACAAGTCGATCATCGTTGTCAAGGCTGCCGATGGCACGGGCGATGTCACCACGATTCGCGAAATTCCCGGCCAGGCGTATCTCGAAGGTCTCACTCCGGACGAGACCGTGCTGACCCTGGGCGTGACGAATCCGACCGTCGGCGGGACAACGCGGGAAAGAGCAACGGTCTTTCGCCTGTCTGTGAAGGGCGGCGAACCGGAGGAGATCGTTCACAGTCCTGGCAACAGCGGCTTCTCCGCGCTTTCTCCAGACGGCCGGTGGCTGACGTACGCCTCCGGGGAGTCGGGTCGCAATGAGGTCTACGTGCAGGCGTTTGCATCGGGCGGTAACCGCTCGCAGGTCTCAACGAGCGGCGGGACCGAGCCGCGCTGGGCGCCCGATGGACGCACCTTGTACTACAGGCAAAACAGCCAGCTCATGATGGTGCCGGTCGAGTCAGGGGCGGCGTTCGTTCCTGGCAAGACAACGATGCTGTTCGGCGGCATCGCGGCGATATTCGTCGACAGCGGGCAGACGTACGGCGTTGCGCCGGCCGGCGATCGATTCGTGATGATGAGACCGTCGGAAGGCCTCGGGTCGATCGCGGAGGTCCGCATCCTGCTGAACTGGTTTACCGATCTCAGAGCGGCAACGCTGGCGCGATGATCGAGGAGCTTCAGCGGCTCGCGCCGGTGAACTGAGCGTTCTCAGAGTCGGACGGCTGGACGTTTCTCGAGCGTCTGCGTCGCGGGGTCGATCGTCACGCCTGCCGCTTCCAGTGCGGTCACGCCGAGGAAGGGCTCGATGCCTTCCGGGCCGAAGATCACACGGCCCGCAGTGATCTCACCCATGAACTCGATCTGCGCGAGGCCGAATGCGTACTCCTCGCGACTCCCGTCGGCCAACTCGTACGTCTTGCGGCCCACTGGCTGGATTCCCGCCCGCCGAAGCTCGCTTCCAGGCGCCATCGAATCGATGGCGCCAGTGTCCACGAGAAACAGAGCGTCGTAGCTGTCCTGCGATCCGCCAGGCGTTTTCACCGACACGGGGATGTGGATGAATCCCACGTTCTCTCCTCGCTTCCGGACCGCCATGGCCCGATCCTACATCGTCGTGACGGCACGACGCGTGCCCATGCCGCCGCGTGCGTAAATGCCCGATTTACGGCGTGGATGCCGGGGACGCGACGTTCGAGTGCGCAGTTTCTGCGTTATCCGGCGCGCTTCAGCGTTACAATCCGCGCGACGCGACCCATACGATGTCCCTCGGTCCCGGCGTCCGTCTCGGCCCCTATGAAGTCGTCTCCGCCATTGGTGCCGGCGGCACGGGCGAGGTCTATCGAGCGCGGTGGGGAGACTATTTCTGCGCGCGGCGGTTGCGCCTGTAGGCGATGCCATCCAGCACTGTGACGATCACGGCAAACACCGCGATGCCGCCGAAGACGATAAAGAAGGCACTCATGACGGCTTCCTTCCTGCGACCGTGACGCCGCAGACGATAAAGACGATCCACAGTGCCAGTCCGAGCAGAAGCAGAGGCGGCGAGAGAAGGCGATCGCTCAGGAACTGACTGAACACAAGAGCGCCGGCGGCAACGTTCGCTGCGTCCCCGAGTTTATCGGCAAGTATCGCTCGTTGATTTGCGCTCAATTCTAGCATCGTCGCTCCAGAGGCGGTCCGGGCCAGCATGATTGCCGTCCTGTGATCGCCGTGTCACTTCGGGAGGCAACGTGCATGCCCGGTTCTGAACCGGCGTATCCTTCATGTTCTTGATGACAACCTGGTGTAGTCGCTTGTGTAGAGTGCAACTATTTCCACGGCGCCAGACTTGGTCCGTAGCAAAATCTGCGCGTAATCCCATGGCGCTCTTGAGATGACACTGGGCGCCGGCACACGCCTTGGCGCATACGAAATCGCCGCCGAAATCGGCGCGGGCGGGATGGGTGTCGTCTATCGCGCGCGCGACACGAAACTGGGTCGCGACGTCGCACTCAAAGTCATCCCCGACGCCTTTGCGCTCGACCCCGATCGCCTCGCGCGGTTCAAGCGCGAGGCCCAATTGCTGGCCTCGCTGAATCATCCGAACATCGCCGCGATCTACGGGTTCGAGGAAGCGCCTTCAGACGCAGGGGCCGGCTTTAGCCGGCCCGTCCGCGCGCTGGTGCTCGAGCTCGTCGAAGGGCCCACGCTTGCCGATCGGATCAAGCAGGGTCCGATTCCGCTCGACGAAGCGCTCGCCATCGCCTCGCAGGTCGCCGACGCACTCGACGCTGCCCACGAGCGAGGAATCGTCCACCGCGATCTCAAGCCCGCGAACATCAAGCTGCGCGACGACGGCACGGTGAAGGTGCTCGACTTCGGCCTCGCGAAGGCGCTCGAGAGTGAGAATGTCGCGGCCGACCTGTCGATGTCGCCCACGATGAGCGTGGCAGCAACGAGGATGGGTGTGATCCTCGGGACCGCAGCGTACATGGCGCCGGAACAGGCGCGCGGCAAGGCGGTCGATCGGCGCGCCGACATCTGGGCGTTCGGGTGCGTGCTCTACGAAATGCTGACCGGGAAACGCGCGTTCGAAGGCGAGGAGGCGTCGGATACGCTCGCGGCGATTCTGCGCGGCGAGCCGGACTGGTCGCGAGTCCCTGCCCACCTGCAACGTCTGCTGCGCGCGTGCCTCGAGAAGGATCGCAAGCAGCGCCTGCAGGCGGTCGCCGACTACCGGTTGCTCCTCCAGGATGCAGCGTCGTCTGGACGCGGCGGCTCAGTCTGGCGCGAGCGGTTCGCCTGGGCGATGGCTATCGCTTTTGTCGGCGTAGCGATCACCGTTGGCGTGCTGGCGTATCGGAATGGGACTTCTTCGGCGAGCGTGCCCGAGATGCGCCTCCAGATCGCTACTCCGCCGGAGGCCAGCATCATCTCGTTTGCGCTCTCGCCGGACGGAAGCAAGCTTGTCTTTGCTTCACGCGGCCAACTCTGGCTCCGGCCGCTCGGATCGGAATCGGCACAGCCGTTGATGGGCACCGAAGGCGCGGGGCCGGTTCAGCCGTTCTGGTCACCAGACGGCAGATCCATCGGCTTTTTCTCCCGAGGCCAGTTGAGGCGAATCGACCTTGATACCGGGCTGGTCCGGGCCCTCGCGGGCTCACCGCTGGCAGTCGGGGGGGCGTGGGGCGTGGATGGAACGATCCTGTTTGGTCCCTCACCCTCAAGCCCATTGATGCGCGGTCGGGTCAGGCCGAAGTCCGGAAGAAGCCACGCACCTCGATCCCCCGCGTCAAATCGCCCATCGGTTTCCGGAGTTCCTTCCCGATGGTCGCCATTTCATATTTCTGGCCATGGGGCCGCCAGGCACCCGCGGCATTTATGTCGGCTCGCTGGATTCAACCGACACGCATCGGTTGTTCGAGGCAGACTCCCCCGCGAAAGTCCTGCCGCCGGACTTCCTGGTCTTCATGCGGGATGGCGCGCTGCTGGCCCAACACCTGAACCTCACCACCTTGCAGATGGATGGCGACCCGGCGCCGGTGGCCGCACGCGTCGCGGTCGCGCCTAATGTCTACAACGCGATCGCCCTTTCGACGTCGAACGCGGGACTCCTCGCCTACAGGGCCAGCGCGGAAGAGCGCCAATCGTTCTGGGTCGACCGGTCCGGCCGGCAGACGCAGCTGCTAGGCGGAACTGATGCGGCACAGCCAGGAGGCCAGGAGCTTTCCCCGGACGGCCACACGCTGGCATTGACTCGCTTGATCAACGGAACCCTGGACGTATGGCTGATCGATGTCGAGCGCGGTGTCCCGCGGAGGTTCACATTCGACACGGTTCGCGATCGTTCGCCCGTCTGGTCTCCTGATGGCCGCCGCATCGCGTTCGCATCTGAGCGAACGGGGGTCTACGACATTTACGAGAAGCCTGCAGATGGAACGGGAACCGAGACACTACTGGTGGCTTCTCCCGAGGCCAAGATCGTCCACGGCTGGTCTTCCGACGGCCGATTCATCTTGTACGAGGTGCAGGATCCACAGACTGACCGCGATCTGTGGGTCGTGCCGGTTGAAGGCGACCGGAAGCCATTTCCGATCGCACACACGCCGTTTGCGGAGGCCAACGGGAAATTCTCGCCAGACGGTCGCTGGATCGCCTACGACTCGAACGAATCCGGACAGTACGAAGTCTACGTTCAGCCGTTCCCGGGGCCGGGTGGCAAGCTGCAGGTCTCTACGGGGGGCGGCGGGATCCGACAATGGCGTCGAGACGGAAAAGAGCTGTTCTATTCGGGACTCAACAATCGTGTGATGGCCGCGCCGATCACGGTCAATGGCGCCACGCTCAAGGCGGGAACGCCGGCGACCCTGTTCACGATTGCTTCCGGCGGTATCTTCGTCTTCGCGTCGCCGGACGGCCAGCGTTTTCTTGTGTCGAACGTCACCGCGGATCCGTCGCCCGTCACCGTGCTGCTCAATTGGGCGGGCGGCAAGAAGGTGCCGTAATAAGAACCAGGCTGACGGGCCGGATCCCGACTTCGCTCTACGAGCTTCGTCGGGCAAGGAAGCCGGCCCCTACGTACTGCGGTGGGCCGTAAAGGCCCGCCCTACGGAAACGAGCTATTCCACTTTCGCGATTTTGGCGCCGAGAGCGGTCAGACGTTCCACCAGCTGGCTGTAGCCGCGCTCCACGGTCTCGAGCGGCGCCACTCGCGTCTGTCCATCGGCCGCAAGCCCTGCGGCAATCAACGACATCCCCGAGCGCAGATCGCGCGTGTCGAGCACGCGGCCGCCGCGCAGCCTGGTCGGACCCTGGACGATGATGCGGTGCGCGTCGGCGAGGAACATGTCCGCGCCCATGCCGCTCATCTGCTCCAGCGCGAACAGACGCAGCTCGTACATCCAGTCGTGCACGAGCGTCCGTCCCTCTGCCTGCGTGGCCAGGACAGTAACGAGGCTGACGAGATCGCTCGGAAACGCAGGCCAGATCCCGGTTGTGATGCGTCGCACCGCCTTCGGCTTCGACGGTTTCACCTTGAACGTCCCGCCGCGCATCCCGCACTCGACGTTCATGCGCGTGAGCACCGCGGCCACGACCTCGATGTCCTCGTCGCGCGCGCCATCAATCGCAATCTCGCCGCCGGTGATGGCCGCGATGACGGCCCAGCTCCCCGCTTCGATGTAGTCGCCTCCAAGCCGATGCTCGGCCCCGTGGAGCCGCGTGGCGCCCTCAGCGCGGAGCTTCGAGCTGCCGATGCCGCTGACGCCGGCGCCCATCTTCTGGAGAAACTCGCAGAGCTCGACCACGTGAGGCTCGGTGGCGGCGTGTCGGACCTCGGTCGTGCCGGGCACGCTGGCGGCGGCGAGGAGCACCGTCTCGGTGCCGGTGACCGACGCCTCGTACAGGTACATGGAGGCGGCTTTGAGCCCGTTCGGTGCCTCGAGGATGTGATCGGGTCCGCTGGCGGCCCGGACACCCATTTCCTGCAGCGCCTCGAGATGCGTGGAGATCGTGCGGCGCGCCGGAAAGTCGCCGCCCGGCGGAGCGATGTGAGCGCGGCCGGTCCGCGCGAGGAGCGGCCCGAGGAGCAGCACGGATCCGCGGAGCCGGCTCACGAGCGACCGATCCGGCTCGTGTGTCTTGATCTTCTTCGCGCGGACGCGCAGCGTGGTCGTCCCGATGCCGTCGACCTCGGCTCCGAGATCGAGCAGCAGGCGCGCCATGACCTCGACGTCGCCGATCCGCGGCACGTTCGTCAGCACGCACTCGTCTTCGGTGAGCAGGCACGCCGCCAGCAGCGGCAGCGCGGCGTTCTTGTTGCCCTCAACCGCCACGCGCCCTTCGAGGCGATGGCCGCCTTCAATCAGTAATGTCGACATCCGTCAGACCACAATGACGACTCAAACCACGAGGGTCACGAAGCAATGTTGACCAAAAATTCCACGCCAGGATCGTCGTGGAACCCCACGAAGACCGGCTCTGGCCGCAGCCACACGCCGAACCGATCGATGACCTGGTGCTTGATCCGCCCGGCAAACACGAGCACGTCGCGTGCCGTCGCCCCGCCGCAGTTGATCACGGCCAGCGGGTGCTTGGTCGACAGGCCAACGCGACCCTCGACATGCCCCCTGGCAAATCCGCTGTGCTCGATCAGCCACGCGGCTGGAATCTTCACCTCGTCATTCTGCATCACGAAGCTCGGAACACCGCCATCTGCGTGCGCGGCGGCGATCCGTTCGTACGTCGCGCGAGGCACGATCGGGTTCATGAAAAAGGATCCGACGCTTCGCGTGTCCGGGTCGGCGGGATCGATGACCATCCCCTTCCGCCTGCGAATCGCGAGCACGGCCGCACGAACATCCGCCACGGTGGGCACCGTCATGCCCGCGCGCGCAAGGTGGTCCACCACGTCCGGATAGGTGACGGTCGGCGCTCCCGGCCGAAGGCGCAAACTCACTTCGCACACGACGAACCGCCCGGCATCGTCACGTTTGAACCGGCTCATACGGTAAGTAAAGCCGCACTCCGCGGTGGTCAGGCGCGTCATCCGCTGCTCGCGGCGATCGAACACGTCGACCGCGTCGATGACGTGACCGACCTCCTGGCCGTACGCGCCGACATTCTGAATCGGCGTCCCGCCAACCGTGCCGGGGATGCCGGAGAGACACTCGATCCCCGCGAGGCCGCGCGCCACGGCATCCCCAACGACCGCATCCCACGATTCGCCCGCTGCGGCGGTGATCACGGTCTCCGCGCCGGCCGTGGAGACGTGAATGCCCGAGAGTCCGATCTGGAGCACCAGCCCGTCGAACCCCTCGTCCGCGAGCACGAGATTGCTGCCGCCGCCGAGGACGAACAACGCCACGTCGCGGTCGGCTGACCACGCATGTGCCTCGGCAACCGCCTCCGCGGACGTTGCGCGCACGAACCAGCGCGCCGGCCCGCCGATGCCGAGCGTGCTCAGCGGCGCGAGCGGCACGTTGGCCGAGAGCTGCAGCCGCGAATCAGTCAAGGCCACGCAGCCGTCCTTCCTGTTCGATGAGGGCAGCAATCGCCTGATCGCGCGTGCACAACTCGAACTCCACCCAGTCGCCGGGCGCGAGCTGTCCCGCCGCCGGCAGGTCGGCGGTGATCACGGTGGCAATCTGCGGATACCCACCGGTGGTCTGACGATCGGCCATCAGGAGGATTGGCGCGCCGGACGGCGGCACCTGGAGTCCGCCCGTGAACGTGGCGTCGGAGATCATTTCTGCGGCCGGGTCTAAAGACCCGGCCCTACCCTGTCCGATTGAGGCACCAACCAACCGGTAGCCCATGCGATCGGACTGCGGCGAGATCGTAAAACGGGAGCGCTGCAGCGCGTCGAACGCCGTCTCGTCAAAGACATCGTCCTGCGGCCCACGCATGACGCGAAGACGCGAGCCGCCACCGTCCGCGGACCTGTAAGGTCCGCGGCGCATGTCCATCGGCGGTTGTGCAGCGCCAATCGGCGGTTGTGCGGCGCGGACTCTTTGCCCCTCGACGATGCTCGGGGCAACCCTGAGCTTGTCGAAGGGTTGGGTCCGCGAGAAATCGCCGAGCGGCAGCCGATCGCGCGCAGCCAGCGCGCGTCCCTCGATCCCGCCGAGGCCACTGACGACGTGGGTCGCGCGGCTGCCCAGCACGAGCGGCACCGAGATGCCACCATCGAACGCAATGTAGGCGCGTGCGCCGGCGCGCCGCTCGCCGAAGCGCAGCACCGCACCAGCCTCGCATGAACAGCCGGTGTTCGGCGCCAGTGCCGCGCCATCAATCGATGCGCCAAGATCAGCGCCCGCGATCGCGACGTCAGTGCGCTGCTCGAAGCGAAGCTCCGGTCCGAGCACGGTGGCCTCGAGGACGGCCGCATCGCGCGAGTTCCCGACGAGCGCGTTGGCGATGCGATGCGATGCAGGATCCATCGGCCCAGCCACCGGGACGCCGCGATCCTGGTGCCCCCAGCGACCGGTGTCCTGGATCGTGGTGAAGAGGCCGGGACGAAGGACAGTGATGGAGCGCCTGGGATCGGGGATCGGGGATCGGGGATTAGGGCGCGGGAATCGCACGTCGTTCCGGATCCCCGATCCCTGATCCCCGAGCCCCGATGTCGGCACAAACCGAACGCGATCGCCGGGCGCGAAGAGTGACGGGGGCTCCCTCGACGGATCGAACACGCGCAGCGGCGTCCGCCCGATCAACTGCCATCCGCCCGGGGACTGGCGCGGATACACACCCGTCTGCCGTCCCGCGATGCCGACGCTTCCAGCCGGCACGCGGGTTCGCGGCGTCGCCAGCCGCGGCGCCGCAATCGCCTCGTCCACTGTGCCCAAGTAAGCGAATCCTGGCAAAAAGCCGAGCATGAAGACGCGGTACTCGACGGCCGCGTGACGCGCGATGACGTCCTGTGCGGAAAGACCGGCAAACGCGGCAACGTCCGCGAGATCCGGCCCGTCTGCCCCGCCATACGCGACCGGCACCTCGATGAGCGCCCCTTCGCGCGCGTTGGGCGCCGAGCGCGCCGCCTGTCGCACGGCGTCCGCCAGCCCGGCAACGTCGGTGACAAGCGGATCGAAGTGCACGGCCACCGAACGGTACGTCGGAATGACGTCGCGGACGCCAGGGACTCGAGCGTCGCGGACGGCGCAGGCAATACCGATCGCGCGGGCGTTCACTGCAGGATCGATCGTCGCCTGGAGCTCGAGCAGCAGCGCCGAATCACCCGCGTCGCGCAGCCGGATCCCGAGTTCTGAATCCCGAGTCCCGAGTCCCGAATCCCGAGTCCCGCTTGCCCGCCGAAGCTCGAAGAGCGAAGGCGGGAATCCCGAATCCCGAGTCCCGTCGCCGGTCACGCCCCGAGCGCCTGCAGAAGTTTCCGGTGGATGCCGCCAAATCCACCATTCGACATCAACACGACGACGTCGCCGGTGCGATGCTCGTCGACGATCGTGCGGACGATGTCGTCGACCTCTGGCACTGAACGGGCGTGCTGCTTCCGCGAGCGGAGATCGTCGACAAGCTGCTCAACCGACAGGCGCTCGGCCTCCGGCAGCGATGATCGAAACACCGCAGCCACCACGACTTCGTCCGCGCCGCCGAAGGATCGCGCGAAGTCATCCTGGAAGATGCGCCGGCATGACGAGGCGGAGCGTGGCTCGAAGACCGCCCAGATCCGCCGATTCGGGTAGCCGGCCCGCAGCGCCGACAACGTTTCGTGCACGGCGGTCGGATGGTGAGCGAAGTCGTCCATCACGGTCACGCCGCCCGCCGTGCCGATAATCTCCAGCCGGCGCTTGATCCCCTTGAAACATCGGAGGCCGTCGGCGAGATCGTCCGGAGCGATCCCGACATAGCTGCCGACGGCGATCGCGGCCAGCGCATTCCTGACGTTGTGCACGCCAAGCAGCGGCGACGCAAACCGCCCGAAGGGATCGCCGCCGCGACGCACCCTGAATTGCGTGAGCCCATCGGCATGTTCGATGTCGCCCGCCTGCCAGTCGGCGTCGTCGGTCGTCCCGAATGTCTCGACCGGGCTCGCTGCCTTCGTGCGCAACGCCGCGGCGTGCGGGCTGTCGGCGCCGAGCAGCAACAGCCCGTTGCGCGGCACCAGGTTCACCAGGCGCCTGAATGCCAGCAGCACCGCATCGAGATCCGCGTAGATGTCGGCGTGGTCAAACTCGATGTTCGTGATGACCGCGACATCGGGTAGATACTTCAGGAACTTCGCGGTCTTGTCGAAGAACGCACTGTCGTATTCGTCGCCTTCGATCACAAAGTCCCGTCCGGCGCCGACCCGGTAGCTCGATCCCTCTGCGCCGAAGTTGAGCGCGATGCCGCCCACCAGCACGGTTGGATCGAGCCGCCCGTCGGTCAGCATCCACCCGGTCAACGACGTCGTCGTGGTCTTGCCGTGCGTCCCGGCAATTACGATCGATCGCGCGCCCCACAGAAAATGATCCCGGATCGCCTCGGGCAGCGAACAGTAGCGGACCTTCCGCTCCAGCACCGTCTCCAGCTCCGGATTGCCCCGCGAAATCGCGTTTCCGACCACGACGAGATCGACCTCGCTCGTGACGTGCTCGGCCGCGTAGCCGGTCATGATGGGAATGCCTTCCGCGGCAAGAAAGTCGCTCATGGGCAGATAGACGTTCTGATCGGAGCCGCGCACGTCGTGCCCACGCCGCTTCAGCAGCGCCGCAAGGGTCGCCATCGCGGTGCCGCAGATGCCGATCAGATGGATGCAGCGGCTCTCACTCAACGGGCGATTCCTCGACCACCACGGATGCCCGCGGCGCCGTCACGACCCGGACGCGGACGCCGAGCGGCAGCGTCCAGCACGGTCCGTTCGTGTGGCCGGATGGAAAGCCGGTGATGACCGGGCCGGCGACATCCTTCGCGAACGCCCTGATGACGTCCACGGCACGTGGCTGACCACTCGCCTCGTCGCACCCGCGCATCTCGCCGAAGACCAGCGCGCGGGCGCGCGCGAGGATGCCCGCGAGGCGGAGCTGCGTCAGCATCCGATCGAGTCGATACGGCCGTTCGTTGACGTCCTCGAGAAAGAGCAGGCAGCCGGGAGGAGGATCAAAGGCGTACGGCGTGCCCAGCGAGGCCGTGAGCTGCGTGAGCGTCCCGCCGAAGAGCGGCCCCGCGGCCTCTCCCCCGCGAATCGTCTCTAGCCCGTCGGGGCTGAGCGACAGGCCCGTCCCGTTCCGCAGGAGCCCGACGAACGACGCTTCGTCGTACCCGTCGGCGCCCTTTGCCAGGCGCCCGTCAATCATCGGTCCGTGGAGCGCCGTCATACCGCAGCGGCACGTGAGCCACGTCAGGATCGACGTGTTGTCGCTGTAGCCGATGAACAGCTTCGGCGTCCGCCTGATAGCGTCGCCGTCCAGCAGCGGCAGCATCTGCACGCTGCCGTAACCGCCGCGTACCGCCATCAGCGCGGCGATCGACGGATCCGACCACGCACGCGAGAACGCCGCCGCGCGCACATCGGCAGCGCCCGACAGGTAGGTCCCTTCGCGCGCGAACACGTCCTCTTCGTACACCGGCTCATAGCCAAGCCGCCGAAGCTCGCTGAGGCCGCGATCGAATTCCTCGCGTGGGAACGGGCTGGCCGGGGAGACGATGGCGATGCGGGCGCCGGGCCTCACCGCGGGCGGCTTCAAGACAGGCTCAGGGCTCAAGGCTCAGGGCTCAAGGCTGGGGGTTCACGCGCGCTGTCATAGATAACGCGCCATCTCGTCGGCGATCCGCTGGTGCTGATCGCAGCCGAGAACCTGACGCAGCGCCGGCAGGCGCCCGGGCGCGACGGGCGCGGCCAGGAAGCGCTCCTTCGCGCGGCGATGGCGCGCCAGCGCGTCCTCCGCCCTCTTGAAGGGAATGCGGCCATCCTCGACCGCATGAATGACCGCCTCCAGCGTCGTCATCTGCACGTCGACGCTGCCATGGCAGATCAGCACGCCGTCGCAGCCGGCGGCAATCGCCTGCACCGCCGCATCCTGCACCGTGTACGTGTCCGCGATCGCCTTCATCTCGAGGTCGTCGCTGAGGATCACGCCGTCGAAATCAAGCTCTTCGCGCAGCATAGCGCGCACGATGCGCGGCGACAGCGTGGCAGGCTTCTCCTCGTCCAGCGAGGGAATGAGGACGTGCGCGGTCATGATGAACGCGACGCCGTTGCGGATCGCCTCGCGGAACGGCACACACTCCACTCGACGGATGCGATCGGGTGGGTGCTCGACGACCGGAAGCTCCAGGTGCGAGTCGACCGACGTATCGCCGTGGCCGGGGAAATGCTTGCCGCACGCCGCCACGCCGTTGTCCTGCAGCCCGCGAATGACCGCGGCGCCAAGCGTGGCAACCGTCTCGGCGTCCTCGCCGAGCGCGCGGTCACCGATCACCGGGTTCGCCGGATTGGTGTGGATGTCGAGGACCGGCGCGTAATCGAGCGTGATCCCGACCGTCCTGAGCTCCGCCGCCAGCGCCGCGGCGAATTTGTACGCGAGCGTCGCGTCGCCACTGCGCCCGAGCGTCGCCATCGCCGGCCATTCCGTGAACGGCGCGTGGAGCCTCGCGACGCGGCCGCCTTCCTGATCGACGGCGACCCAGAGGGGAAGACCGGCAGCCAGCGATTGCAGATCCTGGGAGAGCTCGGCGACCTGTTCCGGCGCCTCGACGTTGCGCGCGAACAGCGTGACGCCGCCAAGCTGAAACTCCCGCGCCAGCGATCGGATCTCCGGCGTAATGGTCGTCGCCGGCAAGCTCCCGATCAGCAGCTGCCCGATCTCACGGCGCAGTGACGCAGGCACAGAAACATTATACGAGTCGTTCACCCTTCTCGCTTCTCGGTGCTCTGTTCGTGTTCATGTTCATGTTCGCTTCTGCGCCGCGTGGCGGCGCCGAACGACAGTTCTATAATCGCCGTCGTGGTTATCGAGACGTCAGCTCCCACGCGCATCGATCTCGCCGGCGGCACGATCGATATCTGGCCCCTCTACCTGTTCCACCCCGGCGCCCAGACGATCAACGCAGCCATCAGCCTCCGCGCGCGGGCGCGCGTCGAGTCGCGCTCCGACGCCCGCATCGTCATCCGATCGGAAGACACCGGTGTCACGGTCGAGGCCGACGACTGGAAGGAGCTGCGCGACGAGCGACAACTGCGCCTCCTTTCCCTCCTCGTGCATTTCTTCGAGACGCGTGGCATCACGCTGACCACGTCGTCGCAATCCCCCGCCGGCGCCGGCATCGCCGGCTCCTCCGCTTTGAATGTGGCGGTCTGCGCGGCGCTGGCCGACTGGAACCGCACGCACTTCGAGCCCGAGGCGCTGCTGCAGGTGGCGATGAACGTGGAAGCACAGACGATCGGGGTGCCGACGGGGTTGCAGGATTACAGGCCCGCGCTGTACGGGGGCATCGCCGCGCTGGAGCTCGAGGTCGATGGCGTGCGCCGCGTTCCGCTCGACATCGATCCCGGCGATCTCGAAAAGCGGATCGTTCTCGGCTACACGGGCGAGCCGCGAAACTCCGGCACGAACAACTGGGAGATCACGAAGAAACACATCGATGGCGATCGTCACGTCTTCGAGTGCTTCGAGCGCATCCGCGACACGGCGGCGTCGATGCGCGAGCACCTGACGCGCGGCGACTGGGACGAGGTCGGGGCGGCGATTGCCGACGAGTGGGAGAACCGGAAGCGCCTGGCGCCAGGCGTCGCGACGCCTGCGATCGAGGCGCTGATTGCGCGGGCGATGGCAGCCGGCGCAACGGCGGCCAAGGTCTGCGGCGCGGGCGGCGGTGGCTGTCTCTTCTGCTACGGCCCGCCGCCGGCGCGAACGGCGATTGCCGCGGCGCTGGCGGCGGGCGGTGCGCGCGTGCTCGAGTACACGATCGAGCGACACGGTTTGACCCGTGGATAACAGGCCGATCGCGCAGGTCTTTGCCGAGATCGCCGACCTGCTCGAGATCAAAGGCGAAAACGTCTTCAAGATTCGCGCGTACCGATCCGCCGCGGACACGATCGCGGCGTGGGCGGACCCGGTGGCGCGGATGGACGAAGCCCAGTTGCGCGCGCTGCCCGGCATCGGGAAAGACCTCGCGAAAAAGATCCGCGAGCTGGCCGACACAGGCACCTGCCAGTTTCACCAGGAGCTGCTCCTCGAGTTCCCTCCAACGATCCTCGATCTCCTTCGTCTCCAGGGAGTCGGGCCGAAGACCGTTGCGCTGCTCTACTCGGCGCTGAACGTCCGCAGCGTCGACGAGCTCGTGGCCGCGGCGCGCGCCGGCCGGCTTCGAGCGCTCAAAGGGATGGGAGCGAAAAAGGAGGCGTTGATTCTCAAGGCAGTCGAAGAGCGCCAGAAGGATGCCGGGCGTCACCTCTTGTCGGATACGACTGCCGTGGCAACTGAACTTGTCGCGTATCTGCGGCAGCAGGAACCCCGAGCGGAGTTCACGCCGGTTGGCAGCCTGCGCCGCGGCTGCGACACGTGCGGTGACATCGACATCCTGGCCGTCGGCGCGGACGCGGCGCTGATGGAACAGTTCGTCGCGTTTCCCCGTGTCGAGCGCGTGCTCGGCCAGGGCGACACGAAATCGAGCATACGCGTCCTCGGTGGCTACCAGGCGGATCTGCGGCTTGTCCCGGCCGAGAGCCGCGGCGCCGCGATGCAGTACTTCACGGGCTCGAAGGCGCACAACGTCGTCCTGCGCGACCGCGCCATCCAGCGCGGGCTGAAGTTGAACGAGTACGGCCTGTTTCGGGTGGACGATGACAGCCGGGTGGCGGGTGACACGGAAGAAGGCATTTACGAGGCCCTTGGGATGTCGTGGATGCCGCCGGAGCTGCGCGAGAACCGTGGCGAGATCGAGGCGGCGCTGGCCCGCCGCCTGCCGCGGCTCGTGTCGGTACCGGATCTGCGCGGCGATCTGCACATGCACACGACGGCCACGGACGGCCGGGACGATCTCGAGGCCATGGCGGCCGCCGCGCACCGCCTTGGTCACGGTTACGTCGCGATCACGGATCACA
>JAHFUO010000025.1 GCA_023265015.1 Acidobacteriota bacterium
GTATCCCGATGGATTGCTCGATTGGAGATTGGGCGATTTGGGATTGAGCGATTTGGGATTGAGACAAACCCTTGGAACCTGACCCGGTTTAGACCGGCGGAGGGAGCGCGGCGATCCTGCCTCGTTGCCCATTATGCGGACCTCAAAGGTCCGCGCCGCTCACGAGGGACTCCCATGATTGATTTTGCTGCCGCCTACCCGAATTCTCGAAAAGTGTACGACGAGCGACGCGCGCGACTCGTCCCGGACAGCGCGCCCGTCACGCTGCGCGTGCCGGTGCGCGAGGTCGCGCTGAGCGGCGGTGAGCCGTCGATGCGTTTGTACGACACCAGCGGCCCGCAGGGACATGACGTCCGCACGGGGCTGCCGAAGCTGCGCGCCGACTGGATCTCGGAGCGCCGGCACACGGGCACGGTCGGCACGCAGCTGTCGTACGCGCGCCGCGGCGAGATCACGCCGGAGATGGAGTTCGTGGCCGCCCGTGAGGGGCTGCCGGCCGACTTCGTGCGCGCGGAGATCGCGCGCGGCCGCGCGATCATCCCGTCGAACATCAATCACCTCGAGCTCGAGCCGATGATCATCGGCCGCAATTTCCTCGTGAAGATCAACGCCAACATCGGCAACTCCGCCGTGCGCTCGTCGATCGAGGACGAGGTCGAGAAGCTGCAGTGGGCGACGCTCTGGGGCGCCGACACGGTCATGGATCTGTCGACCGGCAGGAACATCCACGAGACGCGCGAATGGATCATCCGCAACTCGCCGGTGCCGATCGGCACGGTGCCGATCTACCAGGCGCTCGAGAAGGCGGGCGGCCGCCCTGAAGACCTCACGTGGGAGATCTATCGCGACACGCTCGTCGAGCAGTGCGAGCAAGGGGTCGACTACTTCACGGTTCACGCAGGCGTCCTGCTCCGCTACGTCCCGCTCACGGCCAAGCGCCTCACCGGCATCGTCTCGCGCGGCGGCTCGATCCTGGCGAAGTGGTGCCTCGCGCATCACGAGGAGAACTTCCTCTACACGCGCTTCCGCGAGATCTGCGAGATCATGCGCGCCTACGACGTGTCGTTCTCGCTCGGCGACGGCCTGCGGCCGGGATCGATCGCCGACGCGAATGACGAGGCGCAGTTCGCGGAGCTCGAGACGCAGGGCACGCTGAATGAGATCGCCTGGGAGTACGACGTGCAGGTGATGAACGAGGGGCCCGGGCACATCCCCATGCATCTCATCAAGGAGAACATGGAGAAGCAGCTCGAATGGTGCCGCGAGGCGCCGTTCTACACGCTCGGCCCGCTCACGACCGACGTCGCGCCCGGGTACGACCACATCACGTCGGCGATCGGCGCCGCGATGATCGGCTGGTACGGCACCGCCATGCTCTGCTACGTCACGCCGAAAGAGCATCTCGGCCTGCCGGACCGCGATGATGTGAAGGCGGGCGTCATCGCGTACAAGATCGCGGCGCACGCGGCCGATCTCGCGAAGGGCCACCCGCGCGCGCAGGCGTGGGACGATGCGCTGTCGAAGGCGCGGTTCGAGTTCCGGTGGGAGGACCAGTTCAACCTCGCGATGGATCCTGTCACCGCGCGCGCGTACCACGACGAGACGTTACCAGCCGACGGGGCGAAGGTCGCGCACTTCTGTTCGATGTGCGGGCCGAAGTTCTGCTCGATGGAGCTGACGCAGCAGGTGCGCGACTACGCTGCGACCCACAACCTGACGAGCGCCGACGCGCTGCGCGAAGGGATGCGCGAGAAATCAGCGGAGTTCAAGAAGGCGGGCGAGATCTACGTGAAGACGTAGAGGCGGACGTTGAGGTCCGCCTGCGTCAGCGTGGGGTTCCGGCCGCCGCCTGCGGCGCCGGGACGATCATGATGATTGAGGGGAAGCGCGCCGGCTGGGCCCCGAGCTTCGGGTTCGGATAGCCCTGCGATCCGCCCCACGTCCAGTCCTTGATCGTGACGCCCGGCGGAAACGCCATCGTGTCGTCGCGAAACCTGCCGATCTCGAACATGTGCGTCGGCGGCTCGTCGAACACGACAGTCCCCTTCTCCTTCAACTGCGCCCGGTAATACGTCACGAGATCGTTGAACGGCGCCGTGCTGCCAAAGATGTAGTACCGCTGCTCGCGGCCCGCATCGTACGAGGCAATGAACTGCGCGGCGGGATAGATCGGAAACCCCAGCGTTGATTCGGATGGTGCGGCCGGATCGACACCGCTCTTCGGCGCGGGCGATGGTGTGACGGCACCCGGGCGCGGAGCCGTCGGCTGTGCCGGCGGGGCCTGCTGCGGCGCGCCCGCGCGCGGGAACGGCTGTGGAGTCTGGGCCCAGGCCGGCGTCATGAAGACCGCCCAGATCGCGAAAGCTATGCACGAGCGCCGCATGTCTGCATTATAGAAGCAGTCGGGTCCAGGTTAGTCCTCTCTACGGCTTCTGAGACCGTACTTCGCCCTCATCATCCCGATCACGTTCGACACCTCCTTGCGATAGTCGGCCGGCGCGTACTTGCGCGCGTAGAGGTGGGTGTACCCCTCCACGAGCTGCGGGAACTCCTGCGCGAGCCAGCGCATGAAGTGATCGCGAGTCCCGCCCTCGAGGAACATCACGTTGCAGCCGACGAAGCGGGCGCCGTGATCGGCAATCGCCTTCACCGTCCGCTCGAGAAGCGCGGGCTTCGACGAGATGCCCGGCACGATCGGGTTCATGAGCACACCTGCGCGAATGCCGGCATCGACCAGCTCGCGAACGGCTCGCAGCCGCTGCAGCGGATGCGCCGTGCCGGGCTCGAGTTGCCGCCACGCATCTTCGTCGACGGTCGGCACGCTGATGTAGACGCTGCACTCGGTGCGCGCCGTGAGGTCGGACAGCACGTCCCTGTCGCGCACGATCATCGGTCCCTTGGTGATGATGCCGACCGGGTTGCGGTGCTGGCACAGCGCCTCGAGCGAGCGACGCGTCAGCTTGTAGTGCCCCTCGATAGGCTGATAGCAGTCCGTTGCGGTGCCGAGCGCCACGTACGTGCGGCTCCAGGACGGTGTATCGAGCTCGTCGCGCAATATCTCCACGAAGTTGGTCTTCACGAAGATGATCGACGAGAACTCATCGTCCGCGCCGAGCTCGAACTGCGTGTGGTAGCGGCGCGCGTAGCAGTAGTGACAACCGTGGGTGCAGCCACGATACGGGTTCAGGGTCCACTCGAATGGCATCCCCTTCACGCGGTTCAGCGCGGAACGGCACCGCACCTCCTGGTACGTCGCCGCATCGGCGCGCCGGATCGCTTCGGTGAGCGCCTCCGCACCGCCGGCTTTCACCAGGTCGGCAACCTGGCGGGTCGTGGGTTTCTGTTTTCCGAGGTCGAAGAGGAGTGGGTGGGATTCCATGGCGATCGAGGCGATATTCGCTGTTTATTCGCCACCAATCCTGTGCGATCGGCGCCCGCCGCGTCAAGCCGTCAGGCCACGGTCACCGCGCGCCAGTAACTCAGAAGGTCGTCGAGCGTGCGCTCGAAGGGGATTTCGGGCCGCCATCCGGTGGCGGCACGGAGCCGGGCGGAATCGCCGAGCAGCACCGGCGTGTCGTTGGGACGCAGCCGGGACGGGTCGGTTTCGATGAGCACCTCCACGCATGCGCGGGCGGCGAGCGCCTCGAGCACCGACTTCATGCTGCGCGCGAAACCGGAGGCGACGTTATAGACCGTCGACGGAGTGCCGCGCTCCATCAGCGCGACGTACGCGCGCACGATGTCACGCACGTCGGTCAGGTCGCGCTGCGCGTCGAGATTGCCGACCTTGATCACCGGCTCCGCCGCGCCGATCTCGATGAGCGCAATCTGCCTGGCCATGCTGGGCGCCGCGAACGCCGCGCTCTGTCGAGGCCCCGTGTGATTGAACGAGCGCGTCACGATGACCTCGACGCCATCTTCGCGGGCGGCACGCAATCCCAGCTGTTCCTGCGCAAGCTTGCTGAGCGCGTACGGATTGGCCGGCGCAATCGGGCTCTCCTCGGTGAGCGGCGACATCGAAGGCGCATAGACCGTGGCCGAGCCCGGGATCACCACGCGGCACGGCGATCCTGCGCGGCCCAGCGCGTCGAGCAGGTAGTGCGTCGCGAGCACGTTGCTCGAGAGGGGAGTCACCGTATCGCGCCACGAGTGCGCGACATTGGGCGCGCCGGCGCAGTGGTAGACCGCCGACGGCTTCACGCGTTGCACCGCCGCGCGGACCTCGTCGCGATTCAGCAGGTCGACCTGCTGCCACGAGGCAAGCGGCGCGACCTCGTCCACCGGCTTTGTCGCGTGCATCCAGCCGACGACGTCTCCACGTCCCGCAAGCGCCTGAACGACGTGGCTGCCCGCGAACCCGGCGGCGCCGGTGACAAGAACGACGTCGTGAACCATGCCGTTCACTCTTCTATGTTCCCGCTGATCGGTTCGTGTTCATGTTCGATGCTGGGTTCGCTGTTCGCTGTTCGCGTAGCGGGGGCCGAACAGGAACGCTGAAGGATGAACCTGAACGCCGTTGAGCCGAACTTGAACACGAACGGAGAAGTGAGAAGCCAGAAGCGTGAACTGTGTCGCTCGCTCACTGTCGAGTGTGGTACTGAGCCTCGTAGTACGACTTGAAGCGCGGATCCTGCTCCTTGATCGGCCGCCACCACCACTCGTTCGCGCGATACCAGTCGACGGTTTCGCGCAACCCTTCGTCAAAGGCGATCCGTGGAGACCAGCCGAGCGAGCGCAGCTTCGCCGTGTCGAGGCAGTACCGGCGATCGTGACCCGGACGATCGGGCACCGGCGTGATGAGCGACGCCGGCTTGCCGAGCGCCTCGAGGATCCGGTGCGTCAGGTCGACGTTCATCACCTCATTGCCGCCGCCGATGTTGTAGACCTCGCCGTTCGACGCCGCGTCAATCAGCAGGTCGATGGCGCGGCAGTGATCGAGCACGTGCAGCCAGTCACGCACGTTGCGGCCGTCGCCGTAGAGCGGAACGGGGAGGTCGTCGATCGCGTTGGTGACGAAGAGCGGGATCACTTTTTCGGGGAACTGATATGGCCCGTAGTTGTTCGATGCCCGCGTGACGATGACCGGCAGGTTGTAGGTCGCCCAGTAGCTGTACGCGAGACGATCTGCGCCGGCCTTGCTCGCCGAGTAGGGGTTGCGCGGCCGCAGCTCGTCGGTCTCACGGCTCGCGCCGGCCGCGACGCTGCCGTAGACCTCGTCGGTCGAAATCTGGACAAAGCGCTGCAGTCCCGGCGCGCGCCGCGCGCCTTCGAGCAGCACGAACGTCCCCTCGACATCCGTCCTGATGAATTCGCCCGCGGCCATGATCGAGCGGTCGACGTGCGTTTCCGCCGCGAAGTGGACGACGATGTTCGACCGTTCGACGAGGGGGCCGCTGAGCGCGGCGTCGAGGATGTCGCCGTGCACGAACGCATGGCGCTCGTGATTGATGACGTCCCGCAGACTGTCGCGCCGCCCGGCATACGTGAGCTTGTCGAGCGTCGTGACCCGCCAGTCCGGGTGCGCGGCGAGCGCATAGCGGACGAAGTTGCTGCCGATGAACCCGGCGCCGCCGGTGACGAGGACCTCAACCATCCTTGCGCGTCCAGTCGTACGGAAGCGTGTCGTGCGGCTCGAGCCGGTACTCGTCAGGTTCCGTGTAGCTATAGGGCTCGGTGGGCACGTTGACGACGAGCGCCATCTCGGGGCTGATGCACTTCCACCCGTGATACACGAGGTTCGGCACCTGCACGAGCATCGGGTTCTGCGTGCCGATGAAGAACTCGTTGACGGCGCCGTTGGTGGGCGAATCGGGTCGCGTGTCGAGGAGCACGAGCTTCACCATCCCGGAGACGCACGCGAAATGGTCGATCTGCCGCTGATGATAGTGCCACGCCTTGACGACCCCCGGATACGTGGCGGAGACGTACGTCTGCCCGAACTTCGTGAAGAGCTCGGCATCGTCCGCGCGAAGGATTTCCATCAGCCAGCCGCGCTCGTCGGGAATCACGCGCAGCGCTTTGGTCTTGACGCCATGAATCCGCGGCTGCCTGGCCCCGGTTGCCGAATACTCGGTTGGTTTGCTCACCGCCACTCCCTCACCACCTGATGCCGACCTCCGAATTGTCGCCCAGCATGAACCGGTACGCGCTCGGCTTGACCGGCTCGCGGTAGATCCGCACGTTTTTCCCGATGAGGCTGTCGATGACCCGGTTGGCCAGGTCGCGGACGCTCGAGCCCTCGAGCACGATACTGTGCTCGATCTCGGAATCCTTGATCTCCACGTCGTTTCCGATCGAGGTGAACGGGCCGACATACGCGTGGACGATCCGCGCGCCCCGGCCGATGATGGCCGGCCCTCGTATCACCGACTGCTGGACGGCCGCGCCCTTTTCGATCACGACTTTCCCCTCGATGCGGCTCTCGGCGTCGACCGTGCCGTCGATGCGGCGGTCGAATGTCTCGAGGATCAGCCGGTTGGCCTCGAGCATGTCCTCGAGCTTGCCGGTGTCTTTCCACCAGCCGTCGACGATGTGCGGCCGCACGGTCAGGCCGCGGTCAATCAGATCCTGGATGGCGTCGGTAATCTCGAGCTCGTTGCGAAAGCTTGGCTTGATCCGGTTGACCGACTCGAACACCTGGGGGCCGAACATGTACACCCCGACGAGCGCGAGATCGCCGATCGGCTGCTTCGGCTTTTCGACCAGCCGCACGACCTTGCCGTTCTCGAGCTGCGCGACGCCGAACATCTCCGGATCGGGGACGCGGGTGAGCAGAATCTGCGCCGCCGGTTTCTGTTCGTCGAACTCGCGCACGAATTTCGTGATGCCCTGGTTCAGCAGGTTGTCGCCGAGATACATCACGAACGGCTCGTCGCCGATGAACGGCTGGCTGATCTTGACGGCGTGCGCGAGCCCGCGCGGCGCATCCTGCACGATGTACTCGATGCGGACGCCCCACCGCGACCCGTCGCCCACCGCGGCGCGAATCTCCGCCTGCGTGTCGCCGACCACGATGCCGATGTCGCGGATGCCAGCCTCGGCGATCGCCTCGATGCCGTAGAAGAGCACCGGCTTGTTCGCGACCGGCACGAGCTGCTTCGCGCTCGTGTACGTGAGCGGCCGAAGACGCGTGCCTTTGCCGCCGCTGAGGATCAGTCCCTTCACTCGTCTACCGCACCGAGTTGCCGAAGGCGCCGAAGAAGTTCGAGAACGTCCCCAGGCCGGCAAGGACGAAGGAAAGGTTGATACGGCGATCCGACGCGAGTGGGAACCCCGAGACAGCCTGAGGATAGTTGAATTTCTGAAATTCGAGCTGCAGCCCGCAGCACTGCGCCATGTAGGTCGCGAGCACGTTCTGCGAGATGATGGTCGAATGCGTGAGGTCCCAGCTCAGCGAGTACGTGCCGGCGTACTGTCCGCTCGGCGATCGGAGCGACGTCGATCCGGAGAGATACGCTGCCGGTTTTCCGGATCGCGTATAGCGATACCGGCTGAAACTCACCGTTCCGCCACTCCCGCCCGCTGACAAGGTGCCGCCCACGGTCCAGACCTGAAGGCCGACGCCCGATACGTCGTACTCGAGGCGCGTGTTCGCGTCGACTTTTGCCGAGGGTGAGACGCGGACGTTCAGGGCCATCGGGGACAGGGCAACCGGCTTCCGGCCGGAGGAGCTGGCGTACGCGGTGTCATATCGACTCGACTCGGTATTCGAATAAAAGGTCTGCTGGACGCCGACGGTGACGAATTCGCGCGCCTGGCCGCGCAGGCCGTTCGTGCTTTTGCCGCGGTACAGGAAGCGGTTTGTCAATCCATAGGTGAGACGCGAGGTGCCGCCGACCACAAAATCCGACGGGTCCAGGACGATCGGCGTTTCCTTGTACTTCTTGATTGGCGTCGTGTAATCGACGGTGAACCCCGGCTCGATGACGTGCTTCATGCGCTCGGCGTAGCCGCTCGACGGCGTGTCCCAGACCTTGACAAGCACGGGACCGACAACGTCGCTCCGCAGTTGCGTGTACTCACGGAAAAGCGGAGATGACACCAAGACGCCCCGGGCATTGGAGCTCTTTGAGTAGTACGTCATGCGATGCCCTACGCTCGTGTTTATGGAGAGGAAGGTCAGTCGCGACAGCGGCACGCGCAGCGAGGGCGCGACATCGATCCGCGCGAAACTGTTATCGAGCGTCGCGATGCCGTTGGTCAGGTACTTGTACGGCAGGGACGCGTACTCACCGTTCAACGACGCGTAGATCGGCGCGCCGAAGAGCTCCCGCGGCGCGAGGACCGCGTTGACGCGCGGCGCCGACCCGTACAAGACCGAGCTGTTGCCGCTGCTGAACGTCTCATTGCGCTGGTAGAGCAGCGTTGCCTCCAGCGGGCCGATCGCGTCGCTCACGCCACCTTCGACGAGCCGGCTGGCGCGCGAGGCCTGGTAGATGTTCTGGTGATACAGCTGCTGCGTGACGACATCCGAGAAGTAATCGAGGCGCGCGCGCGCGCGCGCCACGCCGCCGAGGCTCTGCGTCACCGCGCCGGTGAACTCGTAGGAATTCTTCGCCGGCAGCGACGTGGTCTGGCCCGACTGCGTGAACTGCGTCTCGTGCTGGGCGAAACGGTACGCGCGCACGTTGCCCGCGGACTGAAAGCCCGCGATATATCGATACTCGGCGCCTTCGCCCTGCCCGGTCCGCGTGAACCAGTCGTGAAACACCGTGGCGTCCTGGCTGCGATCGATCGCCCAGAAGAACGCGTTGCTGATTGACTGGCCGCGCAGCGTCGACGCTCCATACGTCGGAAGCAGGATCCCGGTGGCGCGCTGCGCCTTCTGAATCGGATAGTAGAGAATCGGCAGGTACATGAGCGGGACGCCCTTGACGCGCAGCACGGTGTTGCGCGCAATCGCGTAGTCGTCCAGGTTCAGCACGACGCTGCCGCTCGCCATTTCCCATCGCGGCGTCGGCTGCACGCAGGTCGTGAAGCCGCCGCGAGTGATGCGGTACTTGCGGGGACCGAGCTTCTCCAGCGTCTCGCCGTAGAAATAGACGTCAGGATCCTGGTTGCCGAAGGCAGCGCGGTTCGCCGTCGCGCCAAGCGACATGATGCCCGACGCGTCGACGAACGTGCCGATGCCGGTGTCGGTGTTGAACTCCAGGCGTTCGGCCGAGATCCGCCCGTCGGGATTCGTGAACACCACGTTGCCGCTGGCCACGACGCGGTTGGTGTTGATGTAGAGGTCGACCTCGTCCGCGAAGAATTGCAGCTGCGGGCCTTCGATGGCCGCCTGGCCGATCAAATGAAGGTGATCGCCGACCTGTTCGAACTTCCAGCTCGAGAAGTTCGAAATGCCGAGCGGCAGGCTTGTCGACGCCGCGGGCTGCGCGGGCGCCGCCTGGCCGAACGCTCCGACCGCGTGAAGGCAGACCATGCACGAGGCGAGAAAACCTTTAAAGGCCTTGAGATACACAGTCTTTGACGAGGAATCAGTGCAGGATATCACGGCGTTTGAGCGCGTCGCGAACAGCGCCGACCAGCAGAATCGATCCAGCGACGCATACCGTACGACTGTGTTCGAGCGCCGTCTCCACGGCTGTTGGGACGCTGCTCGACACGCGCACGGCCCTGCCTCGATCGATCGCGCTCACGCGCGCGGCAAGTTCGTCAGCGGGCATCGCGCGCGGTGTGTCGGCGGCAGTCGTGATCACGGCCGAGGTCACCGGCAGCAGCTCGCGAAGGATGGCGTCTGCGTCCTTGTCGCGCATGATCCCGACGACGAGCGCCGGCCGGCCGGGATGCCAGCGCGCGAGATACGCGGCGAGCGCACGCGCGCCTTCGGGGTTGTGCGCCGCATCGAGAAGCACCTGGCCGCCATCAGCCAGGGAGACGAGCTCCAGCCGTGCCGGCCAGTCCACGGCCTCGAGACCTCGCACGATCGCGGCGTGCGGCACGTCGAGACCCGCCTCGCGCGCCGCCTCGAGCAGGCGGACCGCGACGAGCGCGTTCTGAATCTGGTGCTCGCCCCTGAGCGACAGCCGCAGCGGCCCGTATCGTCCGTGCGGCGTGTCGATGGTCACCCGCGCGCGTCCCTCCTCCATCTCGCTGGCGACACGCGCTCCCGCCGCTGCCGCGACGAGCCTCACGCCTCGCTCCCGCGCGATCCGATCAATGACGCCGGCGGCCTCACCCGGCAGCGCGCCCAGGACGATCGTCATGCCGGGCTTGATGATGCCCGCCTTCTCGAACGCAATCTGCCCGAGCGTGTCGCCGAGATGCTGCTGGTGGTCGTGCGCGATCGACGTGATGGCGCCGACGGGCGGCTCCAGGATGTTGGTGGCGTCGAATCGTCCGCCGAGCCCGACCTCGATCACCGCCGCGCGCACGCGCGCACGCGCGAACAGCTCGAATGCGATCGCGGTCGTCGCTTCGAAGAACGTCGGCGGCGCGGGGAGCGTGCCGTCCCGCTGAAGGCGATCGGCGCAATCGAGCACCTCGCTCGCAACGATTTCCAGCGTCTCATCGTCGACGGGGGCGTCGCCGATCACGAAGCGCTCGTGGAGGTGCGTGAGGTGGGGTGACGTATATCGCGCGGCCTTCAACCCGGCGGCCACGAGCGCGGCGTGCGCCATCGCCGTGACCGATCCCTTGCCGTTGGTTCCGGCGACATGGAGCGAGGTGAACGCGCGCTCGGGGTGCTGAAGCGCGTCGCAGAGACGGCGGATGTTCTCGAGACCCAGCTTGATGCCGAATGTCTCGAGCGCAAAAAGACGGTCGAGCACATCAGCGCGTTGGTTCGGAACTCGTCCCGGACGTCACGGGAACAGGCGGCGGCTCCACGGGCTGCGCCGCCTCGGCGCGCATGAACTGGAGAGCGCGCGACATCGTGGCCTTCAAGTCGCGCCGATCGACGATGAGGTCGAGCATGCCGTGCTCGACCAGGAACTCGCTCCGCTGGAATCCTTCGGGCAGCTTCTGGCGGATCGTCTGTTCGATGACGCGCGGCCCGGCGAATCCAATGAGCGCTTTCGGCTCCGCGATGTTCAGATCGCCGAGCATCGCGAAGCTCGCGGTCACGCCTCCCGTCGTCGGGTCGGTGAGGATCGAGACGAACGGCAGCCGGGCGCGATCGAGGCGCGCGAGCGCCGCCGAGACCTTCGCCATCTGCATCAGCGACAGGGCGCCCTCCATCATGCGAGCGCCGCCGGAGCACGAGATGATGATGACCGGCTGTCGCCGCTCGAGCGCCATCTCGATCGCCCGCGTGATCTTTTCGCCGACGACCACGCCCATGCTGCCGCCGATGAACGAGTACTCCATCGCGGCGACAACGATGTCGGCCCCGTCGAGCGCTCCGGTCGCGACGATCACGGCGTCGTTCATCCCGGTCTTCGCAATCGTGCCGCGCAGGCGGTCGCGATACGGCCTGGTGTCGGTGAACTTCAGCGGGTCGTTGGAGATGAGGTCGGGAAAGTGCTCCGTCCACCGCCCATCGTCGAACAGCGAGCGCAGGCGGTCGGCCGCGCTGATTCGAAAATGGTGCGAGCACTTGGGGCAGACCTGCAGGTTCTTCTCGAGGTCCTTGTTGTAGATGACCTGCGCACAGCCGGGGCATTTCACCCACAGCCCTTCGGGGACGCGGCTTGGTTTTTCGGAGGTCGACGCGATCGGGGTACGGGTTTTCTTGAACCAGGCCATTCAGTCCGCAGGTTACCACTAGACCTGCGTTCGCGGCACGTAGTAGCGGGTGCCGCGATTCATCGTCCGAAGCTGGCGTATCAAGTCGTCCACGGCCTCGTCGCTGGCATGGAGGTCGAACTGTGACGTCTCGACGACGAGGAGAGGCGTCGCGGAGTAGTGAAAGAAGAAATGCTGGTATGCCTCGTTCAGCTCACGGATGTACTCCGGATCCGGATCGCGCGTCTCGCGCTCCGGGTCCTTCGCGCGATCGCGGAGGCGGCGCACGAGCACGTCGGTTGGCGCCTGGAGGTAGATCACGAGATCGGGAAGAGGGATGTCCTTCGCCAGGAGGTCATACAGGCGCTGGTAGATGAAGAGCTCGTTGTCGTCGAGATTCAGATACGCGAAGATCTTGTCCTTGTCGAACACGTAATCGCAGATCGTCGCCTGCGAGAAGAGATCGGCCTGGCGCAGCGCGAGCAGCTGGCGATGGCGACTGAGCAGGTAGAACAGCTGTGCCTGCAGCGCCGCGCCGGCGCGCCCGGCGTAGAAATCGGCAAGAAACGGATTATCTGTTTCCTCCAGCACAGCCGTGGCGTCCAAGTGCGCCGCCAGACGTCCCGCCAGCGACGACTTGCCGACACCGATCGGTCCTTCGATGGCGATGTACTGGAAGGGCATGCGCGTCTGCGCCGGTCCGGGTGGCCGGCGCCTGCATGCTATCATCCCGCCGAATGCTCGAGGCTCGAGGCTCGAGGCTCAGGGTTCTGAGCCTTATCCTTCTGTGCGGCGCGTGCGCGAGCGCGCCGCCCGCGCCGCCCGCGCCGCCCGTTGTTACCTGGGAAGAGAAGCTCGGTTGGATCATGCGGCTGGAGGATCAACGCATCCTCCGCGATCCAAATCCGCCGCCGCCGGTTGTGCTCGTGCCCGCAACCAAAGGGCAACCGGCGATCGTCGCACCGCCGCCTCCTTCCGATCTCATCCGTCTGCTCAACGATGAGGAAGCGCGCGTGCGCCGGCGTGCGGCGCTCGCGCTCGGACGCGTCGGCCTGCCCGAGGCGGTCCCGGCGCTGCAGGGGCTGCTGTCCGATTCAGATCCGGAAGTACGGCAAATGGCGGCGTTCGCACTGGGGCTGATCGGCGATGCCGCGGCACGCCCGGCCCTGCTCAATGCCTTGAAGGATTCAGATCCCATCGTGCAGGGACGCAGCGCTGAAGCGCTCGGCACGATTGGCGATCGCAGCGACGCGCCCGCCGTGGCGGCCATGGTGGCTGCGCGCGTGCAGGACGGCGCCTTGATGAACATCGAGCCCGACGATCTGAGGTTGCCGATGGCACCGCCGGTCGAAGCGGCGCGGCTGGGTCTCTACGCGCTCGTGAGACTCGGGTCGTTCGACGCGCTGGCGTCGGCCGTCCTCGATTCGCGCGGCGCCCCCGTCTCCAAGTGGTGGCCGGTGGCGTTCGCCCTCGGGCGCGCCGGCGACCCGCGGGCCGTGCCAGTCCTGATGTCGTTGCTTCCGACGCCGGGCCGGTTCACCGCGGCGTTCGCCGTTCGCGGCCTTGGGATCCTGAAAGCCCAGAACGCCGCGGCGGCGCTGCGGGAGATCGTCGACAGGCGGCAACGCGATCCGGCCATCGTCATCGAGGCGGTTCGATCGCTGGCGGCGATCCGTGACGCGTCGGCGGTGCCACTGCTCGAGAAGATCGTGGCCGAGGCTGAGACCGTTTCCACCCTGCGGCTGGAGGCCGCCACCGCGATCGCGGCCATTCACAGCCCGGACACGCTGGACTTCGTCATCGACCTGATGTCCGATCCGGCGCCCGGCATTCGCGGCACCGCCCTGCGCGCCCTCGCGCTGATCGACACCGAGACGTTCCTGACGACCCTGTCCGGGCTCGATCCCGATCGGGACTGGACGGTGCGCGTGGCACTGGCGGAGGCGCTGGCGACGCTGCCTGGCGCGCAAGGGACTGCACGTCTGCTCTCGATGCTGCAGGATCGGGATCCACGCGTGATTCCCGCGGTCCTCCGCGCGCTCGCCGCCGTCAAGGCGCCGGGCGTCGAACAGGTCCTCGTTGAACGGCTGAAGGGTGACGATTTCGTGGTGAGGGCCACGGCGGCTGCCGGTCTTGCGGACATCAAGGCGCCCGCGGCGGTTCCGGCACTGGTCGAGGCCTACCGGTCAACACTCGCTGACACCAGCTACGTGGCGCGCGCGGCGATTCTTACCGCGCTCAACACGCTGGACCCCGCCGTCGCCCGACCGCTCCTGCAGGACGCGCTCAAGGACCGGGACTGGGCCATGCGCGTGAAAGCGGCTGCGCTGCTGCGCGACCAGGGCGTTACCGACACCGCGGACGCGATGCGCCCCGCGCCGGTGCGCCCCATGGACGACGCCGAGTGGCGGGGGTTGCTGGCGCCGCAGTTCTCACCGCACGCCTTCATCCAGACCGATCGGGGAACGATCGAGATTGAACTGGCCATTCAAGACGCGCCGCTGACGGTGTCGAACTTCGTCGAGCTGGCGGAGAAAGGATTCTTCAACGGCATCGCGGTGCATCGCGTGGTGCCGGACTTCGTCGTGCAGGACGGTGACCCGCGCGGAGACGGGGAAGGCGGGCCGGGCTACACGATCCGCGACGAGCTGAATGAGCGGCCGTACCTGCGCGGCACGGTCGGGATGGCGCTGGACTGGAAGGACACCGGCGGAAGCCAGTTCTTCATTACGCACTCGCCGCAGCCGCACCTCGATGCGCGCTACACCGTGTTCGGCTATGTGGTGAACGGGATCGAGATCGTCGATCGGATTCAGCCGTGGGACGTCGTCCGCCGGGTGCAGATCTGGGATGGCATGACGCTGCGCTAAAAAAAGGGGACGCTCTGGCGCCCCCCTTTTTCAAAGCAGCGACGGTTACCTCTTCTTCGCCGCCTTCTTCTTTCCCTTAGCCTTCTTTGCCATGTGGAATCCCTCCCTTCACGTGGTTTGGATTGCGCGAAAGTCCTGCCGCAACATCCGGCGCACTCTGCCGCCTGGCACGTCGGCCCGGCTGTCGGCGACCTCGCTTCGTGGGCTCACTCCTGATGCGCCCGCGGCGATCAGGAGAGCGGCAACTCGCTAGCTAAAAAAATGGGGTGCTCCATCGAGCACCCCTCGAAAGTCAAAGCGGAAGAATTACCGCTTCTTCGCGGCCTTTTTCTTCCCGCCCTTAGCTTTCTTCGCCATTGTTTTCTCCTCAGGTTGTTGTGACCCAGCCTCCGACGAACCGCTTGGCCGTCACTACGGGTGGGCTGAGCCATCCACCCTCATACCAGATGTAGATTATGGGTGAGATTTTTTTCCTGTCAAGCATAAAAGCGCGCGGTTGTCAAAAAAACCGCGCGCTCAGGCACGCCCGATCGCGTTCCTGAAGTCAAGTGTCGGCCGAAGCGGTGAAGCACTACAGCGCTGCGAGACGAGCGAGCGAGCGATCCGCCAGATCTTTCGTCCGCTGATCGGCGCCGAACACGCCGCGAGCGATCCGATAGAGCTCGATCGCGCGCGCGGTCGCGCGCTGCCCCTCATAGACGCGCGCGGCATCGACGCAGGCGGACGCGTAGATCGTCGGCGGTGTCGCGGCGCGCGCCCTGACGATCCCCTCGAGGATGGCGAGCGCCGCGGCATCGTTCTTCTGCGCCAGCAGCAGCTGAGCCTGGCGGTACTGGGTCACCGAATCGTCTGGTTTCAGGGCAAGTGACTGCGACAGGGCGCGCGAGGCGTTCATGAGGTCTCCGCGCCCCAGCGCGCGCCACCCATCGATTGACAGCCCGTAGGCGGGATCGCTCATCCGATCACGAGCCCGCGCCAGCTGGAGCTGTGCCTGTGCCACGGCGCCGTACGGCGCGGCTGGCTTCCCGGCGATCACTGCGCGAAGGTGCTCGATCGCCTCGTCGGTCTCGAACAGCCGATCGAGCTGCAGCGCCAGCCCAAGCCGCGCCCTGGTTTCGGCGAGCTCGGGGAGCGCGACGCGGCGCGCCCGGGCGGCGTCGAGCAGCGCCTGCCATGACCGCACACTGGCAGTCGGATCGTGCAGGTAGACGTCCTGGACCTCGGCGATCAGCTGCAGGAAATGTGGATTCCGAGGATGTCGATCATGCAGGCCCGCGAGCAGATCGAGCGCGCGGGCTGGTTGCTTCTCGTACCAGAGATCGATGACCTGGAGCTGATAGTCGGCCTCGTCGCGCAGCAGCTGGCCGTTGTCGCGGGCGCGCAGCATTTCCTTGAGGCCTTCGGTCTTGTTGCCGCCCGGAAGCAGCAGCAGCCACCTCAGCACCTTGGCGGCCCCCGGCGCGACAGCCGCGTAGTAGTGATACAGACCGATGCCGAACCAGGCCTCCTCTAGACGCGGATCGAGCGCCAGCGCCTGCTCGAACGCGTCTTTGATCCGCTTGCCGTCGCGCGCCGCGCCGAGGCGCTGGCCCCGCAGCACCCTCCACTGCGCGCGGGCCCCGTAGGCTCCACCGACGTAGAACCATGCCTCCGCGCGCTGCGGATCGCGCTTCGCCCACGCGTCGGTCGCCGCGATCGAGGCGTCGACCTTCGATTGGAATTCCTGATCCCGTGCTTTGTTCAGCGGATCGATCTGGATCTGCCACCAGAGGGCGACCGCGTCGAGCACCTGGCAGGCTTCGGACGGAGCGGGAGGGCAGGTCCTGGTGAGCAACTGCGGCACGTCCTCGAAGCGGGCGTCGAAGACGGCGTCGTACGCGCGGAGAAGCTGCGGCGCGCCGGTCAGACCCGGGCCGGTCTGCGCCACTGCTGACCTCGCGCCGGGCCACGCCAGCAGCAATGCGACGATCGCACAGGCGAGCGCCGGCCGAGCGGGTCCGGTCACGTGATGCTGGTGCGCAGCTGCTGCTTCTCGGCGTGGCGCTCGAGGGCGAGGGTGATGAGGCGATCGATGAGCTCCGGGTAGGGGAGCCCCGAGGCTTCCCACATCTTCGGATACATGCTGATCGTCGTGAACCCGGGAATCGTGTTCACCTCGTTCAGATAGATCTCGCGGGTGTCGCGCGCGATCAGAAAGTCCACGCGGGCCATGCCCACGCCGTCCACGGCGCGGAAGGCCGCGACCGAGAGGCGCTGGATGTCGCGAACCTGCGATTGCGTGAGGGGTGCGGGGATCACTGCCTTCGATCCCTCGTCCAGGTACTTGGCCTCGTAGTCGTAGAACTCGCGCGACGGGACGATCTCGCCCGGAATCGACGCTTGCGGGTCATCGTTGCCGAGCACGGCGCACTCGATCTCCTGTGCGTTCGGAATGGCCGCTTCGATGACGATCTTCCGGTCGAACTCGAGCGCCAGCTCCATCGCGGCGCCAAGTTCGGACGCCGATTTGACCTTCGAGATGCCGACGCTCGAGCCGAGATTGGCCGGCTTGACGAATACGGGATAGGCCAGCTCGCTCCCGACCCGCGCCGTGATGGCGCGCGCGTCGCGCGCCCACTCGGGCCGCCGGACGACGAGGTACGGCCCAACCGGCAGGCCACGCGCGGCAAAGAGCGTCTTCATCACCGCCTTGTCCATGGCGACCGCGGAGCCGAGCACTCCAGCGCCGACGTACGGCACGTTCGCCAGCTCCAGCAATCCCTGCACGGTTCCGTCCTCGCCGTACGGACCGTGAAGCACTGGAAACACGACATCGAGCCCGACCCCCGTCACGGTGGCGGCCCCGGACGAGTCTGGAGCCGCGGCGCCGGAGCCGCGCTCGATCGCCAGCACCGTGTCTTCGCCCGGATGCGCGACAAAATGCGCCTCGCGGCCCGGGCGCACCGGACGCGCCGCCTCGAGCCGAACGTGCTCGATGACTTCGGCCGCCGAGATCGCCGTGGGCGCCTTGTCCGCGAGCGTCCACCGGCCGTCCTTCTCAATGCGGATCGGAACCGGCTCGTACCGGCTGCGGTCGAGGTGCTTGATGATCGAGGCTGCGGAGGCCACCGAGACCTCGTGTTCGCCGGATCGGCCGCCGTAAATAATGCCTATACGCAGTTTTTTCACAACGAGACAAGTAAGGGCCGGCTGAAGCCGGCCCCTACGGTACTAATAGTAGCGTGTCGGGAAACACTTTCAGCTTTGCGCTGCTGAATACGGATGGCCGTGCGCGCCGCGGGGAGGTCACCACGCCGCACGGCGTGGTGCAGACGCCGGCCTTCATGCCGGTCGGGACGCAGGGGACCGTCAAGGCGATGCGCCATCGTGACCTCGAGGAAGCGGGCGCGCAGATCATCCTCGGCAACACGTACCACCTTTATCTCCGTCCGGGCGACCAGTTGATCGCGCGGCGCGGTGGACTTCACCGCTTCATCGGCTGGGACCATCCGATAGTCACCGACAGCGGCGGGTACCAGGTTTTCAGCCTCTCGGACCGCCGCACGATCACCGAAAACGGCGCCCAGTTCCGCTCGCACCTCGACGGGTCGGCCCATCTGCTCACGCCGGAATCCGCCGTCGACATCCAGGCACGGCTTGGATCCGATATCGCGATGGTCCTCGACGAGTGCCTCGCCTATCCGGCCTCCCGTGACGAAGCGGCACATTCAACAGACCGGTCCGTGCGGTGGGCGCGCCGGTGCCGCGATCGCCTGCGTGAACTGCGCGGCGGGCAGCATGGCGACGTCATCGTTTCGAGTCCCGGCCAGGCGCAGTTCGGCATCGTCCAGGGAGGTATCTACCAGGACCTTCGCGACCTAAGCGCGGCCGCAACAGTGGCGATCGGCTTCGAGGGGTACGCGATTGGAGGCCTCAGCGTGGGCGAGCCGATCGACCTCATGTACTCCATCGTCAGCGACACCGCCCGGCGCCTTCCCGAAGACCACCCGCGCTACCTGATGGGCGCCGGCACCCCGGAGGACCTCGTCGAATGCGTCGCGCGCGGGATCGACATGTTCGATTGCGTGCTGCCGACACGCAATGCCCGGAACGGCCAGCTGTTCACCAGCGAGGGGCGTCTCAACATCAAGAATGCGCGCTTCGCCGACGACGATGGGCCGCTCGATCCGCAATGCGGCTGCTACACTTGCCGGACGCACTCGCGCGCGTACCTCCGACATCTCTACATGGCCGGGGAAATGACCGCCGGCGCCCTTAACACGTTGCATAACCTCAGCTTTTACCTTGACACCATGGGGAGGATCAGGGACGCTATATCGCTTCGGACCTTCGATAGATTCAGGCAGGAGTTCCTTCGATCGGCTTCCCGCCTGTCGCTCGATTCATGACCGCGTCGTTCGTACTAGCCATGGCTGCGCCTTCGCAGGGCGCGCCGAGTGCGTGGGTGCAGCTGCTCCCGTTCGCGCTCGTGCTGGCCATTTTCTATTTCATTATCCTGCTGCCGATGAAGCGGCGGCAGCAGAAGGTGGCCGACTTTCTGGCAAGCCTCAAGGTGGGCGATCAGGTCGTCACGTCGGGCGGAATCCACGGCACCATCACTCGGGTCAGCGACCAGGCGCTGCAGCTCCAGATCGCAGAGCGCGTGCGCGTCGACGTTTCCCGGAATGCCATCGTCGGGTACCAGGGGCAGGAGCCTGTGGCGCCCGAGGGCGGCGGTAAGGCGTCATGAACAAGAACATTCGCTGGAAGCTGATCACCATTGTCGCGGTACTCGTGATCTTCGCGGGCGTCGGCGTGTACCCGATCGTCGCGTCCCAGTACGGCATCAAGTCGCCGTCCTGGCTGATACAGAAGCAGCTCAAGCTCGGGCTGGATTTGAAGGGCGGCGTGCACCTCGTGCTGCGGGTGCAGACCGATGATGCCCTGCGAATCCAGACCGAACAGGAAATGGAACGGCTGCGCGAGGCGTTGCGCACGCGCAACATCCCGGTGACGAGCATCACCATGCCGTCGATCACGCAATTCCGCGTCGAAGGCGTGCCGACCGGGCAGGAAGCCGCGTTGCGCGACGCGTCCGCCGACGCGCTGACCAATTTCGATCGGAGCCCCGGCACCAACGGCACCTCCACCTTCACGATGAAGCCGAACGTGCAGGTTGCGCTGCGCATCGAGTCGGTCGTGCAGGCCCGGCAGACGATCGAGCGCCGCGTCAACGAGCTTGGCGTGGCTGAGCCGAGCATTGCGCAGCAGGGGCAGGACGGCGATCAGATCCTTGTCCAGCTGCCCGGCGTCACCGACGTGGAGCACGCGAAGGAAATCATCCGCTCCACGGGACTCCTGGAGCTGAAGATCGTCGAGGCCGGCCCCGCGGCGACGCGGGAGGAGCTGCTCCAGAACGGCCAGATCGCGGAAGGGATGGAAATTCTGCCGGGAAACGCCGACGCGTCCGGCGGCAGCACCGTGTTTTACAGGGTCCGCAAAGTTGCCGCCGTCAACGGCCAGGATCTGCGCAACGCTCGCCCGTCGCTGGACCAGAACAACCTGCCTGCCGTGAGCTTCACGCTGAGCAGTGACGGCGCCCGGAAGTTCGGCACCGTCACCGAGACGAACATCGGACGGCTGCTGGCGATCATCCTGGACGGCCGGGTCACGTCGGCGCCCCGGATCCAGTCCCGGATCACCGACAACGGCCAGATCACCGGCGTCACCAGGGACGAAGTGAACGATCTCGCCCTGATCCTGAAATCGGGCGCGCTGCCGGCATCGCTGACGTATCTGGAAGAGCGGACGATCGGCCCGAGCCTCGGCGCCGACTCCATCCGCTCCGGCGTCGAGGCGTCGGTCGTCGGCCTGGTGCTCATCGTCGCGTTCATGCTGATTTACTACAAGTTGTCGGGCGTGAACGCGATCATTGCCCTGATGTTCAATCTGATCATCCTCATCGGGCTCATGGCCTACATCGGCGCGGTCATGACGCTGCCGGGCATCGCCGGCTTCGTGCTGACGATGGGCATCGGCGTCGACTCGAACGTGCTCATCTTCGAGCGCATCAAGGAGGAGATCGAGGCGCAGCACGGCGTGCGGGCCGCCATCAACGCGGGGTTCAGCCGCGTCTTCCTGACGCTGCTCGACACCCACATCTCGGCGCTGATTGCCGCGCTGTTCCTGATTCAGTTCGGGACCGGGCCGATTCGCGGCTTCGCGTACACCCTCATCATCGGTCTCGCCTCCAACCTGTTCACGTCGACCTTCGTGTCGAAGACGCTGTTCGAGCTGGCGCTTGGGCGCCGGCAGCAGCACCAGCAGCAGGTCGCGACGCTGTCGATCTAACGACGAGCAACGAGCATGCATATCTTCACCAACCCGAATTACAACTTCCTGCGCTGGCGGTGGCACGCGGTGGCACTGTCGTGGGTCGTGATCATCGCGGGACTCGTCGCGATCTACACGAAAGGGCTGCCGAAGGGGATCGAATTCGCCGGCGGCACGTCGGTCATCATGCAATTCGACCAGACGCCGTCGGTTGATGCCGTCCGCACCGCGCTCAACCGGAACTTCGCCGGCGGCGGCCAGGATGCCATTGTCCAGACCTATGGCGACCCGTCGCTCCGCCAGGTGATGGTGCGCGTGCCGCAGGTTGGCGCCGAGCAGGGGGCGTCCCTCAGCTCCACGGCGAAGGCGGTGGAAGCGGCGCTCGGCAAGGGCAATCTCGGAAACTTCAAGGTGGTGGGAACCGAGATCGTCGGCCCCGCCGTCGGTCAGGAGCTGACGCAGAAGGGCATCTCGGCGTTCATCCTGTCCCTGCTGGGCATCCTGGCCTACATCGCATTCCGGTTCGAGTTCTCGTTCGCGGTCGGGGCCGTCATCGCGACCCTCCATGACGTGCTGGTGACGTTCGCGTTCCTGGCCTTCTTCCGCTACGACATCTCGCTCAACGTCATCGCGGCCATCCTGACGGTCACCGGCTATTCGACCAACGACACCATCGTCATCTTCGACCGGGTCCGCGAGAACATGCGGAAGATCCGGCGCGAGTCGCTGGGCGAGATCATCAACGTCTCGATCAACCAGACGCTGGGGCGGACGGTCATCACGGCGGGCACGGCGTTCCTGTCGGCCATCGCGCTGTTCCTGTTCGGCGGCGAGGTGCTGCACGGCTTCGCCTTCACGATGATCGTGGGCATCATCACGGGTACGTATTCGAGCGTGTTCGTCGCGGCCGCGATCGTGACGTTCTGGCGGAGAAAGTCCGCGTCGAAGCTGTCCGCGGCGACTGCGTCCGCGACGCCCGCGACTCCGCCGGCGCGCCGCTCGAAGTCGCAGCGCAAGGCCCGGGCTTCATAACGGGCCGGCTGACGCCGGCCCCACGCACCGCCCGCATTGACGTATTTCCTCGCCGCGGTTCTTGGCGTCGTTCAGGGCCTGACGGAGTTCCTGCCCGTGTCGTCGACCGCGCATCTCCTGCTCGGAGAGAAGCTGCTCGGCTTCGACGATCCCGGCGGCGTGTTCACCGTGATGATCCAGCTTGGATCGATCCTGGCGATCATGTGGTTGTACCGCGCCAAGATTCTCCACGTGATTGCGGGCCTGCCGTCCGAACCCGATGCGAGGCGCTTCGCGCTGATTGTCATCGTGGCGACCATTCCCACGCTGGTTGCCGGCGCGCTGTTCTCGACATTCGTGAAGTCGGTGCTCTACGAGAGCCCGGCAGTGTTCGCGTCGGCGTTCATCATCGGCGGCGTCGTGATGCTGATCGTGGAGCGGTTCAGGCCGGCCCCTGCCACGCTGAACGCCGAGCACACGCCGGTCGGCCGGGCGTTTGGCGTCGGCCTGTGCCAGATGCTGGCGATCATTCCCGGGGTGTCGCGAAGCGGGGCGACGATCGTCGGCGGAATGCTGATGGGGCTGGATCGCCCGGCGGCCGCCGAATTCTCGTTCTTCGTGGCGATGCCGACGATGATCGCGGCGTTTGCGCACGATCTGCTCGAAGTGAAAGACTCCCTGGCGCCCGAGCGCGCCGTGGAGATTGCCATCGGGTTCGTGATGGCGTTCATCGCGTCGCTGCTCGTGGTGAAACCGTTCCTCGGATTCGTGCGGCGGTCTGGTTTCGCGCCGTTCGCGTGGTATCGGATCGCCGCCGGGTCGCTGCTCTTCGCCGCGCGTGCGGCGGGGTGGAGATAGCGCGTGCCGACGAGTCAGCTGGGCCAGTGGCTCAGGCGCAGGTTCATCGCGGGATTCTTCGTCACCGTGCCGCTGGTCATCAGCGTTGCCGCCCTGGTGTGGATCTTCGGTATCATTGACAACTTCACGGCGCCGCTGACGACCCGGCTGGTAGGGCGCGCCGCGCCCGGCGTGGGCATTCTGATCACGCTGCTCTTCGTGCTGGGGGTCGGCGCGGTGGCGACCAACGTCATCGGACGGCGCATCCTGGCGCGCGGAGAAAGCTGGCTGGCGCGCGTGCCGGTGTTCAAGACGATCTACTCGCCGGTGAAGCAGCTGGCGGCGGCGTTTTCGTCGGATAACGAGTACGGATTCAAGCGCGTCGTCATGGTGGAGGATTCGCGCCGTGGCCTCGTGATGGGTTTTCTCACCAAGGAGTTCACCGTCGACCGCGGGCAGGGTCCGGAAGCATTGATTGCGGTGTATGTCCCGACCAATCACCTGTACCTCGGCGACATCGTGTTGTATCCGCGGAACCGCGCCTTCTTTCCCGACATCAGTGTCGAGGAGGGCATCCGCATTTTCCTGACCGGCGGGATGTCGCTGCCGGGTCGGATCACGTCCGGCGGCCCGTAAAGGACCGCCCTACCTTTCATGAGAGGACCAATGAGACTGATGACCGGGTCATTGAGCGGAGTCGGCCGCCTTGCTGCGCTGCTCGTATTCCTCGCTGCCGTTCTGGCGATTCCCACCCGCGCGCTGGCGCAACAGCCCGCGCCGGCGGGACCACCGGCGGCGCAAGGTGAGCGGCCGGCCGGCGGCGAAGCGAGCCTCGTGCTGCCCGATCTTCAGCAGACCGACGTCGGGGGCTACAACGGGCGGAACCTGCTGATGGGTGGCATGGTCGTCGCGGCGCTCGGCATCGTGTTCGGCCTCGTGAGCCTCAGGCAGGTGAAGAACCTTCCGGTGCACCGGTCGATGAGCGACATCTCCGATCTGATCTACGAGACGTGCAAGACATATCTCATCACGCAGGGCAAGTTCATCCTGATTTTGTGGGCCTTCATCGCCGTGATCATCGCCGGCTACTACGGGTGGCTGAATCCAATCCCCGGCAAGTCGGTCGCGGCGACGCTGTCGATCATCCTGCTCTTCAGCGTGGTCGGCATCCTCGGCAGCTACAGCGTGGCGTGGTTCGGGATCCGCGTGAACACCTACGCGAACTCGCGCACGGCGTTCGCCAGCCTCGAGGGGAAGCCGTTCGGGGTCTACGCCATTCCGCTCCGGGCCGGCATGAGCATCGGCATGCTGCTGATCAGCGTCGAGCTGCTGATCATGCTGTTCATCCTCCTCTTCATCCCGCGTGACTACGCGGGCCCCTGCTTCATCGGGTTCGCCATCGGCGAGTCGCTCGGCGCGGCCGCCCTTCGGATCGCCGGCGGCATCTTCACCAAGATCGCGGACATCGGGGCCGACCTGATGAAAATCGTCTTCAACATCAAGGAAGACGATGTGCGGAACCCGGGCGTGATCGCGGACTGCACGGGTGACAACGCCGGCGATTCCGTCGGGCCGAGCGCGGACGGCTTCGAGACCTACGGTGTCACCGGCGTGGCGCTGATCACGTTCATCATGATGGCGGTGCCCCAGGCGGCGACCCAGGTGAAACTGCTGGTCTGGATCTTCGCCATGCGCGTCATGATGATCATCGCGAGCGGCGGCTCGTACCTGCTCAACGAGGCGATCGCGAAGGCACGCTACGGGTCGGCGACAAAGATGAATTTCGAGGCGCCGCTGACGTCGCTCGTGTGGCTCACCTCGATCGTGTCGGTCATCCTGACCTTCATCGTGTCGCACGTGCTGATTCCCGACCTCGGCGACGGCACGCTCTGGTGGAAGCTGGCGGCGATCATCACGTGCGGCACGCTGGCGGGCGCGATCATTCCCGAGCTGGTGAAGGTCTTCACGTCGATGGAGTCGAGCCACGTGAGGGAAGTCGTGACCGCGTCGAGGGAAGGCGGGGCATCGCTCAACATCCTTGCCGGCTTTGTCGCGGGCAACTTCAGCGCCTACTGGCTCGGTCTCAGCATCGTCTCGCTGATGTCGATCGGGTATTTCGTCAGCGCGTCCAGCCCGTCGATGGCGAGCCTGATGCTCGCGCCCGCGGTCTTCGCGTTCGGCCTCGTCGCATTCGGTTTCCTGGGCATGGGCCCGGTCACGATTGCCGTCGACTCGTACGGGCCCGTCACCGACAACGCGCAGTCGGTGTTCGAGCTGTCGGTCATCGAGACGATTCCAGGCGTGAAGGAGGACCTGCGGCGCGACTTCGGCCTCGACGTCCGGTTCGACAAGGCGAAGGATCTGCTCGAGGAGAACGACGGCGCCGGCAACACCTTCAAAGCGACCGCGAAGCCCGTGCTGATCGGCACGGCGGTCGTCGGGTCGACCACGATGATCTTCTCGATCATCATGGAGCTCACGCAAGGCCTGACGCAGAACATCGACAAGCTCTCGCTGCTGCACGCCCCGTTTCTGCTGGGTCTGAGCACGGGTGGGGCCGTGATCTACTGGTTCACCGGCGCGTCGACACAGGCGGTGACGACCGGAGCCTATCGGGCTGTCGAGTTCATCAAGGCAAACATCAGGCTCGACCGCGCGGAGAAAGCATCGGTCGAGGACAGCAAGAAGGTCGTCGAGATCTGCACCCAGTACGCGCAGCGGGGGATGTTCAACATCTTCCTGACGGTCTTCTTCTCGACGCTGGCGTTTGCGTTCCTCGAGCCGTTCTTCTTCATCGGCTACCTCATCTCCATCGCGCTCTTCGGGCTCTACCAGGCGGTGTTCATGGCGAACGCCGGCGGCGCCTGGGACAACGCGAAGAAGATCGTCGAGACCGAGCTGAAGATGAAAAACACCCCGCTGCACGCGGCGACCGTGGTGGGCGATACGGTCGGCGATCCGTTCAAGGACACGTCATCTGTGGCGCTGAACCCCGTCATCAAGTTCACGACGCTGTTCGGGCTGCTGGCGGTGTCGCTCGCGGTGCGGCTCAGCAGCGAGGCGGGGACGGGCGTGAGCCACGCGCTGGCCGCCGCCTTCCTGGCCGTGTCCATTACCTTCGTGTATCGCTCGTTTTACGGGATGCGAATTGGCTCGGGCGCGCACTAGATTTTGCCTATTGCGATTCGGGGGAACCGGTATAGAATGCCGCGTCCTGTGCGGCTCGCGCGGAGGAACATTCTCGAGGAACCGGTGTCCAACTTCTTGTCAGCTGTGCGCCTGCACGGCTGGTCGTCGGCGTCTTGACACCGACTTTTTGCGATCTATATAATCGCTCCCTTTGCCGGGCGGTTGGGGACGTCTCCAGGAGGACTTAGGGTGCCACGTGATCTGTTCGGCGACATCGTAGAACCGTCAATCAAGGTCGGAGGCCAGAAGTGGTACACGGTGCCGCTTTCGATCGTTGGGCATACGGTGGTGGTCGTGGCGTTGATTGTGATCCCGCTGATGGCGGCCGATGTGTTGCCGACACCGCCTTCGATGCTCGCGTTCTCCGCGGCTCCGCCGCCGCCTCCGCCGCCGCCACCCCCGCCGCCACCCCCGCAGGCCGCACCGAAGCCGGTTGTCGACATCAACCCGGCCGCTGCGCCGCTGGAAGTGCCGACTGAGATCAAGGCCGAAGTGCCCGACACGAGCTTCGAGCGGGCCGTCGGTGTCACCGCCGGTGTCATCGGCGGCGTCATCGGCGGAGTCCCGGAGGCGCCGCCTCCGCCACCCCCGCCGCCCGCGGCGCCGGTGCGCGTCGGCGGCAACATCAAGCCGCCGATGAAGGTGAAGAACGTGTCGCCCGTCTATCCTCCGATCGCGCAGTCCGCGCGCGTCCAGGGGGTCGTGATTATCGAGGCGACGATTGGTCCGAACGGCCGGGTGCAGGACGCCCGCGTGCTGCGCTCGATTCCGTTGCTCGACTCGTCGGCGCTCGATGCGGTGCGGCAATGGGAGTTCACGCCGACACTGCTCAACGGCGTGCCGGTGCCGGTCATCATGACGGTCACCGTCCAGTTCACTCTCAGTTAACGGTCAACACACCACCAGGCAACTACACGTCAGTTTCTTTACAGCGGAGGATGCAGTAATGGAAGTAAGCAAGATCCGTCAGATTGCTCGAATCGCATGTGCCGGGCTAGGAACTGTGGCGCTCAGCACCCCGGCCTTTGCACAGGCACCGGGTCCTGCTGCCGGTGGTGGTCTGAACCTGCTCGAGATCGCGCAGAACATGAGCACCATCGCGATCATCGTCGCGCTCGTGCTGTTCATCATGTCGTTCTGGTCGGTCGGCGTCGCCATCGAGCGCATCTACACCTACACCCAGGCGCGCAAGCAGTCGAAGCTCTTTGCGCCGCAGGTCGCCAAGCACCTCAAGGAAGGCCGCCTGAAGGAAGCCATCGCGCTGTCGGGGTCGAAGGAGTTCCGGTACAGCCACCTGGCAAAGGTCGTGCTCGCGGGCCTGCAGGAATACCAGTTCCAGCACGAGACCGGCGGTTCGTCGATGAACCGCGAAGACCTGCTCGACACCGTCCGCCGCTCGATTCAGCGCGCGACCGCGCTCACGGCGTCCGACCTCAAGAAGGGCGTGGCCACGCTGGCGACCATCGGATCGACGGCGCCGTTCGTCGGCCTGCTCGGCACGGTCGTCGGCGTCATCAACGCGTTCGTCGGCATCGCGTCGACAGGGTCGGGTGGTATCGGCGCGGTGTCCGCCGGTATCGCGGAAGCGCTCATCGAAACGGCGCTCGGACTGTTCGTCGCCATTCCGGCAGTCTGGTTCTACAACTTCCTGACCAGCCGAATCGAGTACTTCAACGTCGAGATGGACAACTCGACGTCGGAGCTCGTCGACTACTTCATCAAGAAGACGGCGTAGAGGTTCATTCGTGGTCCGCCGCTAATCGCGAATTGGAGTCGTAACTATGTCAATGCAAGTGGGTGCCAGCGGCGATATCAAAGCCGACATCAACGTCACGCCGCTCGTCGACGTCATGCTGGTGCTCCTCATCATCATGATGATCATCGCGCCTCTCCTGCAGAAGGGCGTCGACGTGAGGCTGCCGATCGCGTTCAACACCACCGGCAAGCCCGAGACTCAGGATCAGGTGGTGGTCGGGATCATGACGGACAAGTCGCTGTGGGTGAACGGCGTCATGGTCAACCGCGCCGACCTGAAGACGCGCCTCGATTCCCTCTTCGAGACCAAGAAGGAAAAGCTGCTCTTCATCAAGGCCGACGTGGACACTCCGTACAGCGCGGTGATGGACGCCATGGATACGCTGCGCAAGATCGGCATCGAGGACGTGGCATTGATTACCGAGAAAAAGGGCGCCGGCGGCAGCCAGGGGGGTAAGTAAAGATGCCTGTTCACCATCATTACGGCGCCGACAGGGTGTTCGCGGCCACGGTTCCGAAGCCGACCGCGGACATGAACATCACGCCGATGATCGACGTGCTGCTCGTGCTCCTCGTCATCTTCATGGCCTCGCTGCCGCTGTCGCAGAACGGCCTGGACATCAATCTGCCCGCGGATACGCAAAACAAGAACGCGCAGAACGACATCAACCAGATCGTGCTGAGTTACTCGGCGGACAAGAGAATCGCCGTCAACAGTCAGCCGGTCACCATCCCGGAGCTGCCGGGACGGCTGCGTACAATCTTCGAGAACCGCAACGACAAGACGATGTTCATCATGGGCGCCGGCAACCTCCGGTACGGTGACATCGTCGAGGTGATCGATGCCGCAAAGGGTGCGGGAGTCGAGAAGCTCGGCATCGTGACCGAAGGCATGCGGAACGCGGCGGCGACGACCGGGGGCTGACGCTCGCTGACCTGCATTTGCTGAAGACACATGAAAAGGCCGTCCTCACGGACGGCCTTTTGTACTTGCCGGGAGCGGTTGACGAGCTTAGTTAGCTGCGCGAGAGCACGATCGCGTCGAGTGCGCCGGCCGAGAGGAGTCGCGGCTCTGAAGGTGCTTCCGCCACCCGCCGCTTGCGCTCCGCCAGCCCGAGCTGAATCATGTCGGCGAGATCTTCACGGTTGAATGGCTTGACGATGTATCCGACGACGCAAGCGCGGAGCGTGACCATCGGGTCCATCTCCAGCAGCCCTGTCGCGAACACGACGGCGATGCACGGATACAGACGGCGTACCTGGTCGAGGAGCCAGATGCCATCATGGCCGGGCATGCGGACGTCGCACAGCGCCACGTCGACGGGCCACTCACGCATCAGCTCGAGTGCCTCGTCGGCGCCAGCAGCCACCTTCACGGTATGGCCCATTTCTGCGACCCACCGCGCCAGCACCTTGCGGACCCCCTCGTCGTCGTCGACAACGAGAACCGTTCCTGTTAATTTCTCGGACTCCATCTCACACCTTATCGGTCGCTCGGAAGAAAGCAGAATTGGTGCCGTACCGAAGTGAGAAACGTCTCGAAAATCGTATTGGAATCCGAGGGTGGATCGCGGCTGTGTGCGGAAACCGCACACGCGCGCGCAATCAGCGCACGAATATGGTGCACGAGCACCGAAATCGCACGCGAATGAAAAAGGCCGGCGCCCCGAAAAGGACGCCGGCCCGGCTTGCCCGCGCCGCCGGTTTTCAGAACCGGACGCGCGCCCGGCGCGATTGCTCGCGCCGAGCGCCAGAGCGGCCGAAGCTGGGCCCTATTGGAACGTATAGCGAAAGCTCAGCATCATCACGTACACGTCGCTGATGCCGGCCGTAGTCTGGAACGTCTTGCTGACCAACGCCGGGCCGGACGCCGTGCTGACCGTCGCCAACCGGTACAACGCACGTCCCTGTGCATCGACGCCCTGCGGCGACAGAATCCGGTTCTGGATGATCGACCGCCCGACGCCCCAGCCGTGATTCAACAGGCTGCCAAAGTTCGTGACGTCCAGGCGAATCTGCCCGGACTGGCGCCGGCCGCCGACGCTGTGAAAGACGTCCTGTATGACACTCAGGTCAAGCCGCTTGACGATCGGGTAGAAGACCGCACCGCGCTGAGCGTACTGTCCGCGGTGTTTGCTCAAGTACTTGTCCTGCTGGATGTAGGTCTCGAATGCGGTCGCCTGCTCGTCGGCGGTGAACGTCCTCACGCCGCTCGTGAACGTCTGGAAGTTCATCTCTGACGTGCCGCGCGGGATGTAGATCAGGTCGTTGCTCGTCGCCCCGTCGCCATTCATGTCGCCCGAGAAGATGTAGCCCGTATTGCCATTGGTGTGGGCGTCGAAGAACGCCGCCACCGTCGTGGCGCCAAATCCAAGGTACTGCCGGGTGTAGGACGGGTTCAGGAAGAAACGGTGTCCCGGGGAATTCTGAGAGTATGCGAGCGTCGGGTTGTTGGGATCGGTGACGATCGGATTGTTCGTCCACGAGCCGGCTGCGATCGAGCCTGGATCGACCGTGTTCCTCGACACGCCGTAGCTGTACGCACTCTTGAACGCGAAGCCGTGCGTCAGCGCTCTCGACAGACTCGCCGCGATATTCCACGAACGGCCGACGCTCTGGTTCATCAGGACGATGTTCTGGATGATCTGATTCCCAGTCGCGTTGTTGATCCGGTTCTGGCATGGGCCGACAGTCGCTGCCGCGCACGACGCGCCGGCCCAGCGAGGCCGGCCGTCCGATCCGGCGAATGTCGACTGGGCCGCCGGCAGGTTGGCGTTGATGTAGGCCACGCCGTGGACGTCGCGGTTGTAGATGAATTCGCCTGTGCCGACCAATCCGCCAGGGAGCCTGCGATCGAGCGCGATGTTGCTCCGCCACGTCTGCGGGAACTTGAAATTCGGATCGGTCACTGCCAGGTCAACGCTGGCGGCGGGCGTCCCGGTCACGGTTGTGGGCTTGTACGCGTTCGGATTCGAATTGAACGGGTAGGCCGTTGTGTTGTCCGCCTGCACGAACCCGGTCAACATGCCGGTGTTGCCGATCTGGTTTGAAATCCAGACGTAGGCCGGCTTCCCGGTGAAGACGCCCGTGCCGCCTCGCACCTGGGTCCTCTGGTTGGACGCCACGTCCCAGTTGAATCCGACTCGCGGCGACCAGAGCGGTGAAGCCTTCGGCAGCGCCCCGCTGTTGTACTTGATCGAGCTGCCGTTCTGGGCCACGAACGCCAGGGCATCGACGTTCGGGTTGTCGTACCCCGTCTTGCCGAACGACGCGACGTCGGCGCGCACGCCGGCCGTTACGGTTAGGTTCGTTGCCGGACGCCATTCATCCTGGGCATACCCGCCGCTGTACCAGACGTCCAGCGGCTGAATCGGCTTCTGCAAGCTGGGGAGGTTCATGTAGCGCACCTGGAAGCGCCGCAGCGTGATCGGCGACGTGGTCCTGTTCGGATTGGCCAGGTACCCGTTGAGGTCGGTGTAGAGGTCGGCGAGCGAGTTATAGACGTACGCGCTCTGCTTGCCGGGGAAGAAGATGTTCTCCGAGTGGTACTTCTCGAGGCTGGCGCCGAAGGTCAGGGAGTGCTTCTTGACGAACTGCGTGAAGCTGTCCTGCGCCTGGAGCGTGTTGTAGCGCAGCTCGTTGTTTGGCGTAAACGGCTCGGACCCGAAGGCTGTATAGCCGGTCCCGCTGCCGTCCAGAATGTCGACGAAGGGAAACAGCTTGTCCAGGGCGCCGCGGCTCTCATCCTGATGCGTGTAGCCGACGATGAGGTTGTTCGACAGGCGGCTTCCGATGACCGAATTCCACTCGCCGATGCCCGAGCGGATGTTCTCCAGAATCGTGTAGTTCGAGTTCTGGAAGTTCAGGAAGTTGTTCGAGAAGGTCTGCCGGCCGAACCCGAGCGACGAAGAGCCCGAAAGGTTCGAGTCGGTGCTCGAATTCAGCTGGCTGTAGCGGAAGCTCACCTTGTTGGAGCTGTTGACGTTGTAGTCGCCCTTCACCAGGAACGGCTTGCCCGGAGTCTTCTTCGGGATGTTCTGGAATGGGCCGGGGTCGTAGTTGAACCTCGATGACAGGAACGAGCTGAGCGCCATCAGATCGGTCGCAAGGACGCGCGTCGTGTTCCCGGTCGCCGGGGCGCCTCCTGGGTTCGCGACGTACGTCGTGAGCGGCCTCGTGTCCTGCTGGCTTTCAAAGCTTTCGAAGAAGAACAGCTTGTTCCTCACGATCGGGCCGCCCGCCCATTCACCCGTGTTCGTCGCATTGAAGGTGCCCGGGTTGAACGCCTGGCCGGCAGCTTCCCTGCCCACGAACGATTCATTGCGGAGCCGGTGATACACCGAACCGCTGTACATGTTCGTTCCGCTTCTGGTGACCGTGTTGACGCCGGCCCCCACGAAGTTGCCCTGACGCACGTCGTACGGTGCCACGCTCACCTGGATCTGTTCGACGGCCTCGAGGGAGATAGGTGCGACGCCGGACGTATCGCCCGGAGCGTTCCGCAGGCCGAAAGAGTTGTTGAAGTACGAACCATCGACGGTGATGTTGTTCATCCGGCTGTCCTGGCCGACAAACGAGCCGGAACCGCCAAACTGGGGGGTCAGCCGCGAGATGTCGTTGAGGCGCCCGGACACAGTCGGCAGCATGGCGAGGTCCTCTCGTGTGACCGCGGTCGCTGCGCCCGTACGACTCGAGCTGAACACCGGATCGCTCTGACCGCCGACCTCGACCGTCTCGGCCACTGCGGCAACCTTCATCGAGAACTCCAGGTTCTCGGCAACGCCGAGCGCCAGCGACACGTTGTCCT
>JAHFUO010000120.1 GCA_023265015.1 Acidobacteriota bacterium
TTGCCAACCTGTACTTCGACGCCGAGCGCTTCGAGGACGCGATCAAGTGGTACGAGCAGGGTCTGAAGCTCGACCCGAAGAACGTCGATGCGAGCACGGACCTCGCCGTCAGCTATTACTACTCGATGCAGACGGACAAGGCGCTGAAGCAGTTCGACTACTCGCTCACGCTCGATCCGAAGCACACGAAAACGCTCCTCAACCAGGGCATCGTCCTGGCGTTCGGCAAGCGGGACCTGAAGGGCGCCACGACCGCGTGGGAGAAGGTCGTGCAGCTCGCGCCTGACAGCCCCGAAGGCCAGGCGGCGAAGCAGGGGCTCCAGGGGATCGCCGCGGCCAGCGGCCGCTCCGCCACGCCGCCTCCGCCCGCCGGTGGCTGACGCCATTTTCGATTTGCGATTCGCGATTCGTGATTAGCGATTTAGCAAATCACGAATCACGAATCACGAATCACGAATCGAGTTACTGTGCTTCGCGCGCTCCTCGAAGCGATCGTCATGCTGCTGGTTATCCGCGCGGCATGGAAGGTCCTCGGCAGCGTGATTACGATCGCCTCGGGCCCGCGGCGGACGACGGCCACCGGGCAGCCGCTGGCCGTGAAGCTGGTTCGCGATCCGGTGTGCGGCACCTTCGTCTCGCCCGATTCAGCGGTCTCCGTCAAGACCCGGCGGGGCACCGAGTATTTCTGCTCGGACGAGTGTCGAGACAAGTGGACCCATGAGCACGCGCGCTGAAGAACAGACACGCGCCGACATCGTCGAGGTCGGCCGGCGTCTGTACGCGCGCGCGTACATCGCCAGTAACGACGGCAACATCAGCGTCCGGCTCGACGACCGGCGGCTCATGACGACGCCGAAGGGCGTGTCGAAGGGCTTCCTGACGCCCGACATGATGGTCGTCGTCGATTACACCGGCCGGAAGATCGCCGGCGATCGCGACCCCTCGTCCGAGCTGCCGATGCACCTGGAGATCTACCGCAGCCGCCCGGACGTCAATGGCGTCGTGCACGCGCACCCGCCGCTCGCGACCGGCTTCGCGGTGGCCGGGATCCCGCTCACGCGCGCGGTGCTGGCGGAGGTCGTGACGACGCTCGGCAGCATCCCGATCGCGGAGTACGGCACGCCCTCGACGGCGGAGCTCCCGGAAGCCGTGCGGAAGTACATCAAGGCGCACGACGGCATGCTGCTCGCGAATCATGGCGCGGTGACGTGCGGCGACACCGTCATGAGCGCGTACTTCAAGATGGAGACGATCGAGCATTTCGCGAAGATCAGCCTCGTGGCGCGGCTGCTCGGGCGCGAGAATCTCCTCTCGCGCGAGGAGGTGGAGCGTCTGCAGTCGCTGCGCGGGATGTACGGCATCGCGGCGCCGGCGCCCCTCTGCACCGATCCCGCCGAAGCGGGACTCGACCAGGCGCTGTGCCAGGTGCTCGAAGCGCCGCCATCGTCGACCGAGCGGCTCGTGCCGGACGTGACGCGCGCGCTGCAGCAGGCGAGCAGAGACGGGGAAATTCGGCTAACATACGGCGAACTTACGGCGCTCATCGCTGACGCTGTCAAGAATCTGCGAGATTGATAGCGCCGGGTCCGCTTCGCGGCACCCGGCCTACGGGCGTAGAGCGGGTCCCGCGAAGCGGACCCGCCTGGAGCGAGGACTCAAATGGGAGAGGCGCTGGGAATGGTCGAAACCAAGGGTCTGGTCGCCATGATCGAGGCGGCTGACGCCATGGTCAAGGCCGCGAAGGTCACGCTGGTCGGCTGGGAAAAGATCGGAGCCGGCTATGTGACGGCGATCGTGCGCGGCGACGTGGCCGCCGTGAAGGCGGCGACCGACGCGGGCGCCGCTGCCGCGCGCCGGGTCGGCGAGCTCGTGTCGGTGCACGTGATTCCTCGCCCGCACGCCAACCTCGAGGACGTGCTGCCCATCGGCAAGACGACCGCAAAAGTCTAGTGGGGTTCTCAGGTTGCTCGCGTGCTCAGGTTCCAGTGCACCTACGAACCAGAACCTGAGCACCCGAGCACCAGAGCAACCCGAGAACTGGTTTAGTGATTCTCGCGCGTATCGTCGGGACCGTTGTCGCCACGCGGAAGGACCCGCGGCTGGTCAGCCACAAGCTGCTCGTTGCGCGCCCGATGGACCCCCACGGCAAGGCAGAAGGCACGTACCTCGTGGCGGTCGACACCGTTGACGCCGGCGTCGGCGAGACGGTGCTGATCGTCAGCGGGAGCTCGGCGCGCATGGCGTCGGGCATGAAGGACTGTCCGGTTGATGCCGCCATCGTCGGCATTGTCGATACGGTGGAAGTCTCTGACTAGGAAACCGGGTTTGATAACGCCTTCCGAATCAAACCCGGTTTCATTTACATGCAACTCGCCAAGGTCATAGGGGACGTGGTCGTGACCCGTAAGGATGTCAACCTGGCTGGGATCACACTGCTCGTCCTGCAGCCGATTGCCGCCGACGGCTCGAACATCGGCCGGACGCTGGTCGCGGTCGATGCCGTGGGAGCGGGCGTCGGCGAGACGGTGTTCTTCGTGCGCGGCAAAGAGGCCAGCTTTCCGTTCTATCCAAAGGAAGTTCCCACGGATGCCGGCGTCGTTGGCATCGTCGATCACTGGGATCTTGGGTAACAGAGGTTCGGATCGTAGGGGCCGGCTTTAGCCGGCCCATCATCAGATGCAGATTGCCAGAGTTGTCGGCACCGTCATCGCCACGCAGAAGCACCGCACGTTCGAGGGCGCGAAACTGCTGCTCGTGCAGCCGATCTCGCTCGACGGCACGCCGCGCGGGACGCCGCTGCTGGCTGTTGATTCGGTCGGCGCAGGCATCCACGAGAAGGTGCTGATCGTGCTCGAGGGGCGCGCCGCGGGCGAGGCGCTCGGCCGCCAGGCGGCGCCGGTCGACGCCGCGGTTATTGGAATTGTCGATTCTGTCGACCTCATTGCCGAATCTACGAATTGACGTATTCGGATGGACAATTCGTCGATTCGTAAATTCGTAAATTCGTAAATCTTTATGACCGAGCAAGAGCTCCGCGCGCTCGTTCGCCAGGCCATCGCACGCCACGCCGGCGCGTCGAGTCCCATCCCCGGCGCGGGCCGCGATGTTCTCAACCCGGTGCTCACAGGCTCACACACCAGCTCCGCGATGTTCGCCGTCCCGTCGGGCGCCGACGCTGACGGCCCGTGCATCATCGAGCCGGCAGTGATGTGTAATCACTGCGGCTATTGCCAGTCGTACGGGCATTGACGCCGTCCATCCTTCTTACCATCAAGATTCCGTCATCGGTCCTCGCAACGCTCCAGGCGGCCGGCGAGGTCGAGCAGCATCACGGCGAGGGCGACATGCCGCCCGAGGAGATCCTCGCGCGCATCGGCGGCAGGCAGGCGCTCGTTTGCACGATCACCAACCGGATCGACAAGGCCATCATCCAGGCTGGCACCGATCTTCGCGTGATCGCGAACATCGCGGTCGGCCACAACAACATCGACGTCGCCGCCGCGCGCGAGCGCGGGATTCTCGTCACCAACACGCCGGGCGTGCTCACCGAGGCGACGGCGGATCTGACGTGGGCGCTCGTCCTCGGCATCACGCGCCGCGTCGGTGAAGGCGAGCGGCTGCTGCGCCGCGGCGAGTGGAAGGGGTGGACCCTGCAGTTCATGCTCGGGTCCGAGATCCGCGGCAAGCAGCTCGGCATCGTCGGCTACGGCCGCATTGGCCAGGCGGTCGCGGCCAGGGGCCGCGCGTTCGGGATGCGGATTGCCTATGCGAGCCGCGCGCCGCAGAACGATCCCGAGGCCGAGCACATGCCGCTCGATCGCCTGCTGGCCACGTCCGACATCGTCTCGCTGCACGTGCCGCTGACCGACGAGACACGCCACCTGATCGACCAGCCGGCGCTCGCGCGGATGAAGCGCAGCGCGTACCTCATCAACACGTCACGCGGCCCGGTCGTCGACGAGAAGGCGCTCGCGTGGGCGCTGAAGACCAACATCATTTCCGGGGCGGGGCTCGACGTCTTCGAGCAGGAGCCGAAGGTGGAGCCGGAGCTGCTCACGCTGGAAAACGTGATGCTCCTGCCGCATCTCGGCAGCGGCACCGTCGAGACGAGAACCGCGATGGCGGATCTGGCGGTCCGTAACGTCGTCGCGGTGCTTTCGGGCCAGCCGCCGTTGACGCCGGTCTAATAAATCAAATCAACCACGAAGGCCGCGAAGAGCACGAAGCGCTGTTTGAAGCCAATCAAATTGGAAACATCGATTTTGTGCGAACCCTGCGTTCCAAAAGGAAGTGATTATCGCCCGCTTGTTCGCCGGCGCGGCCAATGCTAGCATTGTGCTTGCATGGGAGCAAGCCGATGCCCACACTGACGATTCGCAACGTTCCAACGAAGGTCGTGAAGTCGCTCAAGGCACTGGCCCGCCGACGTCGCCGTTCCATGGAGCAGGAAGTGCGCGAGTTGCTCGAAGGGCACGTGGCTGAGCGACGGTCGGTGCTCGAACAGATTGAAGCGGGATGGGCCCGCCAGACGCGACGACCCACGGCGGCCGAAGTCGACGCGTGGATTGGAGCCGGTCGCCGGTGAAGGCCGTGGTCGACACGAATGTGGTGGCGTACCTGCTGCTGGGCACCGACCGATTCGTCGAGGAGGCCCGTAGCTTCATGTCCGCGCTCGACGAGGCGTGGGCACCGGCGCTGTGGGAGGCTGAACTGGTCAATGCCCTGTGGATGGCGATTCGCCACCACGTGTTGCCACTCGATGAAGCGGCGAAACGGTTGGCCCTGGCCGACGGACTGGCGATTCATACCGTGCCGAACCGGGCGCTCTGGCAAGCCGCCCTCGTGCGAGCCAACGACTCCAACGTTGCCGTGTACGACACGCTGTTCGTCGAGCTGGCGGTCCGCGAACGAGTTCCGCTCGCGACATTCGACGGCGCCGTGCTCAAGGCCTTCCCAGACATCGCTGTCCGCCCCGGCAGTCTCATACCGAAGTAGCGTTGTCCGCCCGACGCCGCGGTTCAGCGGCCGCGGTTCGGCGCCGGCCGCCGCAACCGCTTGTTGAATCCGTCATATAATCCGGGCACATTTCTCAAGCGATGTCCCTCGCACCCGGTGTTCGCCTCGGCGCCTATGAAGTCCTCGCGCTGCTCGGCGCCGGCGGCATGGGCGAAGTCTACAAAGCGAAAGACACGCGCCTCGATCGCATAGTCGCCATCAAAATCCTTCCTGCTCACGTCGCGTCCGACCCTGATTTCCGCCAGCGATTCGAGCGTGAAGCCAAAGCGCTCTCCAGCCTGAGCCATCCGCACATCTGCACGCTGTTCGACATTGGCGAGGCGCCAAATCCCGAATCCCGAGTCTCACATCCCGACACGATTCAGTTTCTGGTGATGGAGTACCTCGAAGGCGAGACGCTCGCGGCCCGCCTCAACAAGGGTGCACTGCCGCTCGAGCAGGCCATGCGCTACGCCATCGAGATCGGCGACGCGCTCGACAAAGCCCACGGCCAGGCGATCGTCCATCGCGACCTGAAGCCCGGCAACGTCATGCTGACCAAATCGGGCGCGAAGCTGCTCGACTTCGGTCTGGCGAAGACCAACGCACCGGCGGCTGGCGCGGGTCTGTCAATGCTTCCGACGACTCCGCCGCACCTCACGGCCCAAGGCGCGATTCTCGGGACGTTCCAGTACATGGCGCCGGAGCAGCTCGAGGGCCAGGAGGCGGACGCGCGCACCGATATCTTCGCGTTCGGCTCGGTACTCTACGAAATGCTCACGGGCAGGAAGGCTTTCGAAGGCAAGAGCCAGGCGAGCTTGATTGCGGCGATCCTCGAGCGCGAGCCGCCCCCGATCGCGACGTTCCAGCCACTCACGTCACCCGCGCTCGATCGCATCGTGAAGACATGCCTTGCCAAAGATCGCGACGAGCGATGGCGAAGCGCCGGTGATCTCGTGCGGGAGCTGAAGTGGACCGCTGAGACTGGACCGCAGGCCGCCGCCACGTTGACCGCTGCGGCGCCGGCCGCGCGGCGCGCAAGCCGTGTGACCTGGATGTTCGCGGGAATCGCCACCGTTGCAACTGCCGCGGCGATTGCGCTCGGGGTTCTCTATCTCCGCAGCGCGCCTGGTGACGCGCTTCCGATCCGCTTCTCCGTGTCCCCGCCGCAGAACGTCGCGCTCAGCAGAAACGTAAATCAGACTGTTGCGGTTGTATCTCCCGACGGGCGCCGCGTCGTCTTCGTCGCGATTGGTGCGGGAGGCGTGTCTCTCCTGTGGGTTCGCGCGCTCGACGCTCTGGAAGCCCAACCGCTGCCCGGTACGGAAGGCACTCCGAGTTTACCCTTCTGGTCGCCCGATAGCCGCACCCTCGGGTTCTTCGCGGGGGGCAAGCTGAAGACTATTGACGCGGCCGGGGGGCCGGTCCAGACGCTGTGCGATGCCTCCAGCGGTAAAGGCGGCACGTGGAATCGCGAGGGCGTGATCGTATTTGCCCCGAATATCACGGGTGGTCTCTTTAAAGTGCCGGCAGCCGGCGGCCAGCCGACGCCCGTCACGAGCCCCGATGTCTCGCGGAGGGAGAACGTCCATCGCTATCCGACCTTCCTTCCGGATGGCCGGCATTTTCTGTTCTTCGCCTCGCCGTCGAATACGATCTTGGTCGGGTCGCTCGACTCGAACGAAACGACGCGCCTGCTCACGGCGGACTCTCAAGCCCAGTACGCCGCGCCAGGGTACCTGCTCTTCGGGCGACAGGGTACGCTGCTCGCGCAACCGTTTGACGCGCGCCACGCGACGCTGACGGGCGATGCTGTGCCGATCGGGGAACAACTGGCATCTGACGCCTTCGCTTATGCGGGGTTCTCAGTATCCGACAGCGGCGTCCTCGCATATCGCACGGGCGCGCTCAGCACACGCACGCAATTAACGTGGTTCGATCGCACCGGCAAGGCGCTTGGGCCCATCGGTCCACCGGGCCTGTACCGCAACCCCGCCTTGTCGCCAGATGGCACGCGCCTGGCGGTGGAAGCGACCGATCCTCAGAGCCGACACCAGGACATCTGGCTGGTGGAGCTGGCCCGAGGCGTGACATCCCGCTTCACGTTCGACTCCGGCAACGACATCTATCCGGTCTGGTCGCCGGACGGAGGCCGAATTATGTTCGGTTCCGATCGCGAGGGCGGCTTGTTCAACCTGTATCAAAAGCTCGCGAACGGCGCTGGCGACGACGAACGGGTGCTGAAGTCCAGTGACGACATGGCTCCGAACAGTTGGTCGCCTGACGGGCGGTCCCTCGTTTACCGCCTTGGCCTCACGACCCTCGGGATCTTGCCCCTGACTGGGGATCGGAAGCCGCGACCCTTGCTGCAGTCGTCAACGTTCACTCAGACCCAGGCCCAGGTGTCCCCCGATGGACGGTGGATCGCGTACTCCTCGAACGAATCGGGACGATACGAGGTCTACGCGCGGAGCTTCCTGGCGCCGGCCGGCAAGTGGCAGATCTCGCAAGACGGCGCTGTTTTTCAGAGATGGCGGGGTGATGGCAAGGAACTTTTCTATTACGCCGCCGATGGACGCCTCATGGCCGTGCCGATCACGGGTGACACGGCGGTCGAGGTGGGCACGGCGGTCCCGCTGTTCGAGGCTCGCATGTTGAACGGACCGAATATTGCGGCTGGCTTCAAGATGCAGTACGACGTGACGCGCGACGGCCGGCGCTTCT
>JAHFUO010000121.1 GCA_023265015.1 Acidobacteriota bacterium
TGATGGTGCGCACGTTCCAGAACACGACGATGGCGCTGCGGTATGCCGACGTGCCGGTGATCGTCGCTCCCGCCGGCCTCGCGATCGGCGGCGGATGCGAGATCGTGCTGCACGGCGATCGCGTGCAGGCAGCGGCGGAAAGCTACATCGGCCTCGTCGAAGCGGGGGTCGGGCTGATCCCCGCCGGCGGAGGGACCAAGGAGATGGTCGCCCGGGCGGCAGAGCAGCTGCCGCCGGGATCGACCGATTTCCTGCCGCCGATTCAGCGCGCCTTCGAGGCGATCGGCTTCGCGAAGGTGTCCGCCAGCGCGCCCGATGCGCAGCGCCTCGGATACCTTCGCGCCACCGACTCGTCTACGATGAATCGCGAGCGCCTCATCGCCGATGCGAAGGCGCGCGCGCTGCAGCGCGCGGCCGATGGATATCAACCGCCGCCGCCCCGCACCGCGATTCCGGTTGGAGGCGACACGGTGCTCGCGCCGCTCAAGCTCGGCATTCACCTCGCCTGGCGCGCCGGACGCATCAGCGATCACGATGCGCTGATCGGCCGCAAGCTGGCGACGATCATGGCGGGCGGATCGCTTCCGCATCCGTCAACGGTGACCGAGCAGGAGCTGCTGGACCTGGAGCGCGAGGCGTTCCTGAGCCTCGTCGGCGAGCGCAAGACGCAGGAGCGCATTCAGCACACGCTGAAGACCGGAAAGCCGCTACGCAATTAATCCCGGAGCTCACGTGGGTTGACAATCCGCAACGGGACTCGCACCCCACCGCGCAAGCGTGCGCGGTGGGGGCCCCGCCTGGAGCTTCGATCCGAACGTCTGCGTGGCCGGGTCGGGCCCCGTTGCGCCTTGTCAACCCACGTGGGCTCCGGGCGTAGTAGGGCGGGTTCCGCGAAGCGGACCCGCCGGGGAGTTCATGAACATCATCGACCGCGGCTCCGGCGTTCCGATCGTTGTCATTCCCGGCGTGCAGGGACGCTGGGAGTGGATGAAGCCGGCCATCGATGCGCTGGCGGAAAGGTGCCGCGTCATCACGTTTTCCCTCGCCGACGAGCCAACCTCGGGAGGCCGCTGCGACGAAGCAGCCGGTTTCTGGTGTTACGTGGAGCAGGTGCGCGAGGCGCTGGACGCGGCCGGTGTCGGGCGCGCGTCGATATGCGGGGTCTCGTACGGCGGCCTCATCGCCGGCGCATGTGCCGCGAAACATCCTGATCGCGTCGCGTCGCTCGTGCTCGTCTCCCCCATTTCGCCGTCGTGGCGGCCCGACGAACGCGTGTCCTTCTTCCTGCGTTCCCCCTGGCTGCTGACGCCGCTCTTCTGTCTCGGAGCCCTTCGCCTGTATCGCGAAATCGCCGCGGCCAATGACGGCTGGTGGCAGGGGGTCGCAGCGGCCGTCGGCCATGGCTGGAATGCGCTGAGGCACATGTTCCATCCGACGCGCATGGCTCGCCGCGTGCAACTGCTCACCTCGGTGAGGATCGAGGCCGACCTCGCGCGCGTCCAAGTACCGACGCTGGTTGTCACGGGCGAGGACTCGCTCGACCTGGTCGTGCCGCCGCGCGTTTCGCGCCAGTATCTGCAGCTGTGGCCTCACGCGCAGGCGATAACGATTGCCCGCACCGGCCACCTGGGCCTCGTCACCCGGCCGGCGGAGTTTGCCGCGGTGGTCGCGGCGTTCGCGGCGGGTCACGCAGAACCCGGCGCCGAGACGCGGAGACGGATTGGCTGACCACATTCGAGAGATCCAGGGACCCGCGGGTCCGCTGGAAGCGCTCGTCGAAAAGCCCGCCGGCGATCCGCGTGCCGCCGTCGTCTTCGCCCACCCGCTGCCGATCCGGGGCGGGACGATGCACACGAAGGTCGTGTTCCAGGGGACGAAGGCGCTCGCGCGGATCGGATGCGCGGTGCTGCGCTTCAATTTTCGCGGTGTCGGCAGGAGCGCCGGTGAGTGGGACGAGGGGCGCGGCGAGCTCGACGACTACCGGGCGGCGGTCGATTTCATGGCGTCGCAATACCCGGGCATCGAGGTCTGGGCGGCGGGATTTTCCTTCGGGTCCTATGTTGCGTTGACCGTCGGGGCGGAGGACGATCGGATCTGCGCGTTGATCGGCATCGCGCCGCCGGTGAACAGGTACGATTTCGCGGCGGTGAAGAGGTCGACGAGGCCAAAGTTCATCATTCACGGCGAGGGCGACGAATTGATTCCCATCAAAGCGGTTCGTGAGTTTTACGCGCAGCTCGCGGATCCCAAGGAGCTGGTGGAGATCGATCGCGCGAATCACCTCTTCGAGGGCCAGGTGAGCGAGGTGGGCGACGCGCTCGAGGATCTGCTGGCGGATTTCTCATGCAGGACACAGTAATCGTTTCGGCAACACGAACGGCGGTGGGACGCGCGCCGAACGGCGCGCTCAAGACCGTCAGACCCGACGAGATGGCGGCAACGGTGATCGCCGAGGCGCTGCGGCGCGCGCCCGGCGTGGAGCCGTCCGACATCGAAGACGTGATTCTCGGCTGCGCGATGCCCGAGGCGGAGCAAGGGCTGAACGTCGCGCGCATCGCAAGCCTTCGCGCCGGCGTGCCAGTGAGCGCGTCGGCTGTCACGATCAACCGCTTCTGCTCGTCGGGCCTCCAGGCGATTGCGTACGCCGGCGAGCGCATCATGTGCGGCTTCGCGGGCGCCATCCTGGCCGGCGGCACCGAGTCGATGAGCATGGTACCGATGGGCGGCAACAAGATCTCGCCGAACCCCGCGCTCGTGGACAGCTATCCCGACGTCTACCTGAGCACCGGGCTCGTTGCCGAAAACCACGCGCGCGAGAGCAACATCTCGCGCGAGGAGCAGGACGCCTTCGCGCTCCGCAGCCATCAGCGCGCGGTCGCCGCGATTGACGCCGGCCGGTTCGCGGAGGAAATCACGTCGCTTGCTTACCGTATCGTCGTCCCGCGCAACGGTAACGGCAGGCACGATGTTCGCGACGTGACGTTGAAGGTTGACGAGGGCCCGCGCCGCGACACGTCCGCGCAGGCACTTGCCTCGCTGCGGCCCGCGTTTCACGCGGCCGGCACCGTGACCGCCGGCAACTCATCGCAGACCAGCGACGGCGCGTCGGCGGTGATCCTGACGTCGGCGTCCTTCGCGAAGGAGCGCGGGCTCACCCCACTCGCGCGGTTCGTCGCCTTCGCCACCGCCGGCGTCGAGCCCGAGCGGTTCGGGATCGGTCCCGTGCCGGCGATCCGCAAAGTGTTGAAGATCGCCGGGCTGACGCTCGATCAGATCGATCTCATCGAGCTCAACGAGGCGTTCGCCGCGCAGGTGCTTGCCTGCCTGCGCGAGCTGCCGATCGATCCCGAGCGCCTCAACGTCAACGGCGGCGCGATCGCGCTGGGTCATCCCCTCGGATGCACCGGCGCCAAGCTGACCACCACGCTGGTTCACGAGATGAGACGCCGCCGGTCGCGCTACGGGATGGTATCGATGTGCGTCGGCGGCGGCATGGGCGCCGCCGGAATTTTCGAACGAATGTCGTAAAACGATCTCGTAGGGGCCGGCTTTAGCCGGCCCTTCGGGCAGGAGTAATCAATGAGTGTTGTGACCAACGTCCACAAGGGCGCGTCCTGGCTGCTGGAGGAAGCGGAGCCGTCGTCTGTATTCACGCCGGAGAAGCTGACCGAAGAGCACCGCTTGATGGCCCAGACGGTCGACGAGTTCATGGACGCCGAGGTGATTCCACAGATCGACCAGCTCGAGACGAAGGACTGGAAGCTCGCGCGCGCGCTGATCCGCCGCGCGGGAGAGCTGGGCCTGCTCGGCCTCAGCGTGCCCGAGCAGTACGGCGGGCTCGATCTCGACAAGGTCTCGGCGCTCGTCGTCTCGGAGCGCATCGCTCGATCGGCCTCGCTCGGCGCCGCCTACGGCGCGCAGGCGAACCTCTGCATCGTCCCGATCGTGCTGTTCGGCACTGACGCGCAGAAGCAGAAGTACCTGCCTGGCCTCGCAAGCGGGGAGACGGTCGGCGCATACGCGCTGAGCGAATCGGGCTCCGGCTCCGACGCGCTCGCGGCACGGACGCAGGCGGCAAAACAGGCCGACGGCAGCTGGGTGCTCAGCGGCGAGAAAATGTGGATTACCAACGGCGGCTTCGCCGATCTCTTCATGGTCTTTGCGCAGGTCGACGGCGACCAGTTCACTGCATTCATTGTCGAGCGGGCCTTCGGCGTCGTGTCGGGCAGCGAGGAACACAAGATGGGCCTGCATGGATCGTCGACGACGTCGATCCTGCTGCAGGACGTGAAGGTGCCGGCGGCGAACCTGCTTGGCGAGATCGGCAAGGGCCACAAGGTTGCGCTGAACACGCTGAACTTCGGGCGCTTCAAGCTTGGCGCCATGTGCAGCGGCGGATCCCGGTCCGCCATCGGCGAGGCAGCGAAGTACGCGAAGCAGCGCAAGCAGTTCGGCCACGCGATCGCGGACTTCGGCGCGATCAAATACAAGCTCGGTGAGATGACGGCGCGGACATACGCGCTCGAGAGCCTGATGTACCGCACCGCGGGCCTGATTGACGCCATGGTGGCGGAGGGCGGGCACGGCGGCGGCGCCGCGATGGCCGCGGCGCTCGAGGAGTTCGCGGTGGAAGCGTCGATCGCGAAGGTCCTGGGCAGCGAAGTGCTCGACTACGTGCTCGACGAGAACGTGCAGATTCACGGGGGCAACGGCTTCGTGAAGGATTACCCGGCGGAGCGCTGCTACCGCGACGCGCGCGTGAACCGGATCTTCGAAGGCACGAACGAGATCAACCGGATGCTCATCCCGGGCCTGTTGATCCGCCGGGCGCTCAAGGGCGAGATCGGGTTGATTCCCGCGGCCAAGCGGCTGCAGGACGAGCTGCTTGCTCCCTCGGGCGCGTCGCTCACCGGCGACGCCGACGGCCTGGAGATCGACATGCGCACCGTGTCGGCATTCAAGAAGGTGGCGCTGATGGTGCTCGGTACCGCGATGCAGACGTACGGGCAGAAGCTGACCGACGAACAGGAAGTGCTCAGCGCCGCGGCGGACATCCTGATCGATACCTACGCGGCTGAAAGCGCGGTGCTTCGCGCGCGAGAAGCTGCGAAGGCGGGCCGGAAGGACGCGGCGCTGCACGAGGCGGCGGCGCGGACCTTCGTGAACGACGCCGCGCAGCGCGTCCAGGCGGCGGCGGCAAACGCGCTGGCCGCGATGGCGGAGGGCGACACGCTGCGCACGCTCCTCGCCGCCCTGCGACGCGTGCTCAAGGCGATGCCCATCAACACGGTCGCGCTGCGGCGGACCCTTGCTGACGCCACGACGGCGCGCGGCGGTTATATCCTTGGCTAGGATTCCGCTCGTTCCTTTCTTGCTTTGTCCCCTCGTCCCTTTCGTGCTCGCCGCATGCACGTCCGGCCCTTCCGCTCCAGACGATTCGGGCTACGCCACCCGGCTGGCGCAGGCGCGCGCGGAGAAGGATCGCGGCTTCGCCGAGGATCCGGATTCGCCCATTCCCGCCGAGAAGCGCGCCAAGGTTCTGCCGCTTCGCTACTACCCGATCGATCCGTCGTTCAGCGTTCCCGCGGAGCTTCAACTGTCCAGGGATCGCCCCGTCTTCGACATGCCGACATCCACCGGGACGATGCGGAAGATGCAGCGCGTCGGCGTCCTCAAGTTCACGCTCAAGGGACAGCCGATGACGCTTGAAGCATTCGTCGAGAACGGCACGCAGCAGATCACGTCGCTCTTCGTGCCGTTTGCCGATCTCACGACGGGGACCGAGACGTACAGCGCGGGACGCTATCTCGACCTGAAGCCGACGTCGACCGGCTTCTACACGATCGATTTCAACCTGGCCTACAACCCGACGTGCGCGTACAACCCGACCTGGGAATGTCCTTACCCGCCGGCGGCCAACCGGCTCAAGACCGCGGTTCTCGCCGGCGAGAAGGCTCCGCCCGAAGCGCCCAGCGCGAAGGCGGAAGGCGCATGACCGCCGCGCTCCAGGCGATCGTCCTTGATTTCGACGGCGTCATTGCCGACAGCGAGCCTCTGCACCTGAAGGCGTTCCAGCAGGCGCTCGCGGAACAGGGGATCGCCCTCGGCCGCGATGAGTATTTCTCGCGCTACCTGGGCTACGACGATGTGGGGATGTTCGAGGCGCTGGCACGGGATCGCGGCCTGGCGATGAGCGATCGGCATATCACCGCGCTCGTCGCGCTCAAAGCCGCAAGGATGCAGGCGCTGCTGAACGGCGGCCAGGTGCTGTTTCCGGGCGCGGAGGCGTTCATTCGCAGCGCGGCGGCGACCGTGCCGGTTGCGATCGTTTCCGGCGCGCTCCGCCATGAGATCGTGGAGATCATCGAAGGCGCCGGTCTCGGTGACCTCTTCGCGACGATCGTCGCGTCCGGCGACACGCCGGAAAGCAAGCCGTCGCCGGCGCCGTACCTGCTGGCGTTCGAGCAGCTGCGCGAGGCGGCCGGCGGACAGCTCGATCCGCGGCGATGCGTGGCGATCGAAGATTCCGTGTGGGGGCTCGAATCCGCACGCGGAGCCGGGTTACGCTGTGTGGGGGTCACGACGAGCTACGCCGCCGATCAGCTTACCGGTGCGGAGCTGATCGTGGATGGGCTGAGCGCGCTGACCCTCGAGGCGCTCGATCGACTATGCGGCGCGGACCTTCCAGGTCCGCGAAGGTGATACATGCGGCGCGGACCTTCCAGGTCCGCGGACCTCGAGTATGCGAAAAGATCTCGTCGACGCGCTGACGACCGCTTCGAACGCTCCGGGAACGGGGCTCGCGCACGCAGCGCTCGTGATCGCGAGCATCGAGTACCCGCGGCTCGTCCCCGAGCCGTATCTCGCGCAGCTCGACGGGATGGGCGCCGCGGCGGCGACGGCGATCGCCTCACGCGCCGCGGAGACCGGCGACCGGTCGACGCTCTCCTGCGTGCGCGCGCTGAACGCGTATCTCTTCGAGGCGCAGGGATTCGTCGGCAACCGCGAGCGGTACGAGGATCCGCGCAACAGCTGCCTCAACGAGGTGCTCGATCGGCGCACCGGCATCCCGATCACGCTGTCGCTCGTCTACATGGAAGTCGCCAGGCGCGCGGGGCTCCACGTCGACGGCATCAATTTCCCCGGCCACTTCCTCGTGCGGTGCCCCGACAGCGGCAAGCGCGCGCGCGGCGGCCTCATCATCGATCCGTTCCACGGCGGGGCGCTGCTCTCGGAGCGCGACTGCCGCGTGCTGCTGCAGAAGCACGTCGGCGCCGAGGTCGCGTTCAGCAAGTCGCTGCTGGCGCCGGCGACGCGCCGCGAGATCATCGTGCGGATGCTGCTGAACCTGAAGCACATCTACGTGCACATGCGCTCGTTCCCGCAGGCGCACAGCGTGACGGAGCTGCTCGTCGCGCTCACACCGTCGGCGCTCAGCGAGCTGCGCGACCGCGGACTCCTCGCCTATCACCTGAATGACGTCACGGGCGCGCTGCGCGATCTCCAGACGTATCTGAAGCTGTCGAGCATGAGCGAGATGGACAAGGACGCGCGCGAGGAGCAGCAGCAGATCTGGGAGCACGTGAAGACGCTCCGCCGCCGCGTCGCCGCGCTGAA
>JAHFUO010000026.1 GCA_023265015.1 Acidobacteriota bacterium
CGCACGCCTAGCGGACGTCGAGCAGCTCGACGTCGAAGACGAGCGTGGCGTTCACGCCACACGACGTCAACACACCGCCGATCAGAAGCACCGCGATTGTCGCACCCTCGCACGATCGCACTCTCGCACCTCTCTCCATCACGGCGTTCCTGTGTAACTGATTTTCCAGATACGCCCGCCCGCGTCGTCCGAGACGTAGAGTCCCCCGTCGGGCGCCTGCGCCAGTCCCACCGGTCGATGCTGCGCGCTGCCCGGCGAAGGCGCGGATGTCCCCGCGAACCCGTCCGCGAAGACGCGCGCCGAGCCGGCGGCGGCCTCTCGGTTGAGCGGCAGGAACATCACGTTGTAGCCTCCCTGCGGCAGCGGCGACCGGTTCCAGGATCCATGAAACGCGACGAATACGCCGTTGCGGTATTGCTCCGGGAACTGTGTGCCTGTGTAGAACAGCAGTTCGAGCGGCGCGTAGTGCGCAGGGAACGTGGCGACCGGCTTCGTGTACCTCGCGCAGTCTGCTTCCTTGCGGCCGTCGCCACCGTACTCAGGCGCCTGCACGCGTGTATTCTGGATTGGATCGAAATAGCAATACGGCCAACCGTAGTCGGTGCCCTCTCTGATCTCCTGCAGTTCTTCCGCCGGCAGTTCTGCGTTCTCCGTGTCATCGAATGCCGGCCAGATGTTGAGCTGATCGCGGCCGTTCTGCACGGCCCACAGCGAGTGCGTCGCCGGGTTCCACGCCAGCCCCACGGTGTGCCGGATCCCGGTGGCGAAGCGCGTGCCCGCCGAATGCTGCTGCCCGCCGCGATCCGCGTCGTACTTCCAGATGCCTGCATTGAGCGCGAGGTCCGGGCACGGCCGCAGGCCTGGCACGCCGGGCACGCGGTCGCGCCTCTGACACGCGTTGGTGGACGCCCCGACGTGCACGTACATCTCTCCGTGCTCGCCGAATGCGAATGACTTCGCGGAATGCGGTCCGGCGTCCGGAAGGTGCCCGACGATGACCTCTGGCAATCCGATGGGAAGAAGCGCGATGCCATCCATCTGGAACCGAACGATCTTCGTGTCGGCCCCAACGTACAGATAGTTGTTGCGCCACGCGATGGCGCTCCCGCCGAGGTCGGGCCCGAAGTGACGCTGCTCGTCAAATCGTCCGTCGCCGTCGACGTCACGCAGCGCGACCACTGACCCGTCAATGGCGTTGCCGTCGTGGAGCTCCACGTAGAGATCACCGCTCGGAGCGACGGTGATATGACGTGCGGGACCGAGACTGTCGGCAACGACGGCGGCGCAGAAGCCGGGTGGGAGCGCAAGGCCACCCTTGTCGGGATCGCAGGGGCCGGCGTGCGAGAGCTGCTGCGCCGTGATGAGGACCGTACATGCCGCAACTGTGCCGAAGAGCACAGCCGTCGACATTCGCCCCATCGCGCGATTATACGTGCAGAATTTTTTTTTGGGAGTTGGGAGTTTAGAGGTTGGAAGTTGACAGAATAGGTTGTCTCTTTCCGAGGAGGATCTCGTGGCCGTGCGCCGCGGTGTTGCACTCGTTCTGACGCTGGTCACGCTGGCGGTGATCGTCTCGTTCACCGGCATGCTGTTCGTCTACCTGCTCGTCTCCCGCGGCCCGTCCATCGAGGGCGATTCGACGCTGGTGCTGCGGCCGGGCGGCGATCTGCAGGAAACACTTCCTGACGATGTGGTCGGGCAGCTGATCGGGAGTCACGCGATGACCGTGCGTGGCTTCGTGGACAGCCTCCGCATGGCGAAGCGCGACCCCAGGATCACCGGTGTTCTGCTGATGCCCTCGTCGCTCGACTCGCCGTACTGGGCCAAGGTGCAGGAGCTGCGCGATGCGGTCCTCGACTTCCGCACGTCGGGGAAGATCGTCGTGGCCTTCCTGGAGTACGGCGGCGATCGCGAGTACTACCTCGCGAGCGCAGCGGACCGCGTCTTCCTCCTGCCGACGAGCGCGCTCGATCTGACCGGAGTCGCGTCCTACGAAGTCTTTCTGCGCGGCGCGTTCGACAAGCTGGGCGCGTATCCGGACTTCCTGCAGATCGGCGCGTACAAGACGGCAGTCAACCAGCTCACGGAAAAGGGATTCACCCCCGCGCACCGTGAGATGACCGAGTCGCTGAACCGCGACATGTACGGACAGCTCGTGCGCGGCATCGCGGCCGCACGGAAGAAGACCGAGGCAGAGGTCCGCCAGCTTCTCGATCAAGGCCCCTTCGCGCCCGAAGACGCCGTCCGGACGGGATTGGTTGACGCGCTCGCGTACGAAGACCAGCTCGACGATCGCGTTCCTCAGCTTCGCCAGGGCGGCGAGATGCGCCGGGTTGATGGCGGCGATTACCAGCGCGTGAGCCCGCAGTCGCTCGGCATCCGCCCACAGTCGAGGATCGCGGTGGTCTACGCGACCGGCATGATTGCATCGGGGAAGAGCGGCTACGACCCCGGCAACGGCGTCGTCGTCGGCTCGGACACGTTCGTCGAGCAGCTCCGCCGCCTCCGCGACGATGACTCGATCAAGGCCATCGTGCTGCGCGTCGACAGTCCCGGCGGATCGTCGGTCGCGTCGGACGTCATGTGGCGGGAGCTCATGATCACGCGCGACCAGAAGCCGTCTCGCCCGCTCGTGACCTCGATGTCGGATCTTGCGGCGTCCGGCGGGTACTACATCTCGGTGGCGGGCCAGGTGATCGTGGCGCAGCCCGGCACGCTGACCGGGTCGATCGGCATCTTCGCGGGGAAAGTCGTCGTCGACGGCACACTGAACACGCTCGGGGTGACCACCGACACTGTGAAGTCCGGGACGAATGCGGACATCTACTCGCCCTTCGCGCGGTTTTCGCCAGGGCAGCGCCAGAAGGTCGCCGAGTACATGCAGGGGTTCTACACGAGCTTCATCACGAAGGTCGCCGACGGTCGACACACGACCCCGGACCGGATCGACGCCGTCGGACAGGGTCGCGTCTGGACGGGTGCGCAGGCCAGGGATCGCGGGCTCGTCGATGCCCTCGGCGGTCTCGACACCGCCGTCGCGATCGCGAAGCAGCGGGCGCACATTCCCGCGGACGAGGACGTGGAACTCGTCGTCTATTCGCCGCGCCGCAGCTTCTATGAAGCGCTCACCGAGCTCGGCCGATCATCGTCAGCGCTCGGTGCGTGGAGTGTGCTTGCAAACGCCGCGCAGAGGCAGGCGCTGTCGACGCTGGTGGCCCCGGTCACGGCATTCCGGCGCGGCGAGCCGCTGGCGTTGATGCCGTTCGCGTTCGTTCGGTGAAAAGACACCGGGTCAATCCTGAACACGACACCCGGTGTCGTTTACGCGCCAATCACCCTTTTGACGACGTCGTTGTTCACCTGGATCTTCATCCCCTGCTTGGCCTTGGCCATGTAGGAGGTGAAGAAGCGCTCGCGGCGCTCGTTGAGGAGCTCCGTGCGGAACGTTTCCTTCGCCTGTTTGAATTCGTCGGGCGTCACATCGTCACGCTCCGCCACGCGCACGATCACTGTGCCAGTGTCGGTCGCGACTGGATCGCTGACGCCGCCCACCGGCAGGCTGAACGCCGCCTTGTCCACGCCGGCGCTGATGCCGATGTCGGGAATCGCCGATCCGCGCGCGACGAGCTGCGTGTCCTTGGCCTCGAGGCTCTGCGTCTTGGCGGCCGCGGCAAAGTCCTTTGCCGACCGCAGCGCGCTCGCAATCTCCCCGGCCTTCTGCTTGCTCAGTTCGGCCGCGCGAACCTTGATGACGTCGTTGCGCACGCCGTCCTTCACTTCATCCAGCTTCGGCACGTATGGATCCCGCTTGCCCGTGACCATGATGTACACCGGCCCGCGGGGCGACTGAAGCGCCTTGCTGACCTCGTTGTCTTTCAGCTGGAAGGCCGCCGTCGCCACTTCGGGAGACGGCCCGAGGCCCGGGATCGGTTCGTCGCGGGTGAAGAATCCCGATTCGGTCGCGGTCGTTCCTGATGCCTTTGCCACCGTGTCGATGTCCGCGGGCTTGGTGATGCGCGCATCGAGGTCGCGCGTGCGATCGCTGAGCTGCTGCTCGACGCGCTGCGCCGCGAGCGTCTGTTCGATCTGGGGCCGCGCCTCCGCGAGGCTCCGGGTGCCGGCCGGCTTCTTGTCCACGACCTTGATGATGTGGAAGCCGAACTGCGATTTCACCAGGTCGGAAATCTGGCCCGGCTGCATGGCGAACGCCGCGGTCTCGAACTCGGGCACCATGCGGCCCTTCGAGAAGTAATCGAGGTCGCCGCCGTTGGCCTTCGAGCCGTCGTCTTCTGAATATTTCTTGGCGAGCGCCGCGAAATCGGCGCCGCTCCTGGCCTGCTTCAGGATGCCTTCCGCCTGCGTGCGGACCGTCGCTTCATCCTTGCCCTCGGTCTTCAGCAGGATATGGCTCGCCCGGATCTGCTCCGGCGTCTGGTACTGCTGGATGTTCGAGTTGTAGGAGCTCTCGACGTCCTGCGGCGTCAGCGCCACCTTCGCGCGCGCCTGGTCGCGATCGAGCAGCAGGTACCGCACCTTGCGCTGCTCACCCTTGCGGTATTCCGCCTGGTGCGCGTCGTAGTACGACGCCACGTCGGCGTCGTTGACGGTGACCTTGTCGCGGAACTTGTCCGCAGTCAGCGCCACGACCTGAAGCTTCACCTTCTCATTGCGCTGCTTGTACTCGTGCTCCAGCTCGGCATCGGACACGGCCAGCCAGCCGGTCAACGCCGCGCGGAGCTTGTCGATCATCATGCTGCGCCGCAGGTTCTGCTCAAAGTCGGCCTTGGTCACCGGCGGGTACTGGCTCCCCAGCAGCTGCTCGTAGCGCTGCTCACCGATGAAGCGGCCGTTCTCCTGCAGTCCGGGGATTGCGAAGATCTGCTGCGCGAGCTCCTCGTCGCTCACGCGGATGCCCTGGCGCTCGGCTTCGGTCAGCGCCGCCTGCTCATCGACCATCTGCTGGAGGATCTGTTGATCGATCCCGAGCTGGCGCAGCAGCTGCTCGTTGACGCCGGCGCCGTACGCGCTCTGGTAGGACTGAATCTGGTTCTGGTAGCGCCGCTGAAACTCGACTCCCGTCACGTCATGTCCGTTGACCGTCGCCACAACGTCCTGCGCTGAGGCTCCGATCGACGATGAGGGCTGGTCCATAAAGCTTGGGAAATAGAGCGCCACGAACGCGAGCACGACGAGCGCCAGGCTCCATTTGAGCCAGCTCTTGTGGCGCCGCATCCGGTCGAGCATAGTCATGGTTCGAACCTCGAAAAGTGAACGTGCGGAAGGTGCTTATCGTACGTCACGCGGCGACGTGGTCGCAATGGTTGTATGGTATATTTCAACAACTCGCCCCCGCCTCTGCCAGCGGTGACACCTATTTCCGCCAAGTCTGACCTTCCTCCCCGCACGGGGCGTGGTGCTCGTCGTGCGGATCTGGCTATGCGCTTGAAGGGGCGGCTGCGCTCGCTGCGCGGTCAGCTCGAGCGGCGCGAGGCGCTCATCGAAGCGGTCCGCGAGGTGAACGCGACGCTCGATCCGAAGAAGGTCGCGGCGTGGCTGGTGCAGCAGGCGCGCGGATGGATTCCGGCGCCCTGCTGGGCGGTGATCGCGCACGACGTCGCCGGCGATCTCAGTGTGCTCGCCGACGAAGGGCTGACGCCGAATCTTGGGCCGTCCCTCTGGGTGGCGGCGAACTGGGTGATGCGGCATGGCGCCGAGTTCCTGGCGGGCGACCTTGCGCACGACAGCCGGGCGCCGCAGGGCGTGAGCGGGAGCGTGATGGCGTTTCCGCTTCTCTGCCGTCATCGCACGATCGGCGTGCTCGTCGGCCTCGACCCGGCGCCATCGGTTTCGGTGCCGGCACTCGGCCCATCGCTCGCGCAGGCGTTGCGGTCGATGCTCGAGCCGCCCGCCATCGCCCTGGACAACGCGCTCGCGCTGCAGAGGGCGGAAGCGCTCTCGGTGACCGACGATCTGACGCGCCTGTACAACTCTCGATACCTGAACCTTGTGCTGCGTCGCGAATCAAAACGGGCGTCTCGAAGTGGCCGGCCCCTGTCGCTGTTGTTCGTGGATCTCGACGGCTTCAAGGGGGTCAACGACGCCCATGGACACCAGGCCGGCAGCAAGGCGCTGGTGGAAGCCGCCGGCATCATCCGCGGGTGCGCGCGCGAGACCGACGTGGCCGCGCGGTTCGGCGGCGACGAATTTTCGGTCGTGCTGCCCGACACCGGCCGCGAGGGCGCGGTAGCCGTGGCCGAGCGCATCAGGGACCGGATTACCGCCCACACGTTCCTCGCTTCGGATGGTTGGTCCATCCATCTGACCGCATCCATTGGCGTCGCGACCCTGCCGGACGTGGCTGCATCGGCCGAAGAATTACTACGAGCGGCCGACGTGGCTATGTACCGGGTCAAGGACGCGGGGAAGAACGGGATTCACATTGCTCAGGAGTCAACCGCCTTCTGATGAGGAGTATCCGACTTGGCTCTCGGCTCGTTTTTCTCCCTGTTTTCGAGTGACCTCGCGATCGACCTCGGCACCGCCAACACCTGCGTCTACGCGCGCGGGAAAGGCATCGTCGTGAACGAGCCCTCGATCGTCGCCATCAACAAGATCAATGGCCGCGTCGAAGCGGTCGGCAAGGCCGCCAAGGAGATGCTCGGCCGCACGCCGGGCAACATCGTTGCGATCAAACCGATGAAGGACGGCGTCATCGCGGACTTCGAAGTCACCGAGAAGATGCTGACCTACTTCATCAAGAAGGCGCACAACCGCAACGTGTGGGTGCGCCCCCGGATCGTGATCGGCGTCCCATCGGAAATCACGCAGGTCGAGAAGCGCGCCGTCAAGGACAGCGCCTATCGCGCCAAGGCCAGCGAAGTCCACCTGGTGGAGGAGGCGATGGCCGCCGCCATCGGCGCCGGCATGCCGATCACCGAGCCGTCTGGCAACATGATCGTCGACATCGGCGGCGGCACGACCGACATCGCCGTGATCTCGCTGGCCGGCATCGTCTACAGCAAGGCGGTGCGCGTCGCGGGCAACGAGATGGACGAGGCGATCATTCAGTACATCAAGAAGACGTACAACCTGCTCATCGGCGAGCGCACCTCCGAGCAGATCAAGATGGAGATCGGCTCCGCGTTCCCGCTCGAGGAGACGATGACGATGGAGATCAAGGGGCGCCACCTGATTGAAGGCGTGCCGAAGACGATCACCATCACCGACGAAGAGATTCGCGACGCGCTGGCCGAGACCGTGAACGTGATCGTCGACGCCGTGCGGGTGGCGCTCGAGCGCACGCCGCCGGAGCTCTCGGCCGACATCGTCGATCGCGGCATCGTGCTCACCGGCGGCGGATCGCTCCTCAAGAACCTCGACAAGCGGCTCCGCGAGGAGACCGGGCTCCCGGTCTCGATGGCGGAAGATCCGCTCTCGTCGGTGGTACTCGGCGCGGGCAAAATGCTGTCCGATTTCAACCTGCTCCGGAAGATCTCGATTGATTAGTCAGCAGCCGGCAGCCGGCAGCCTGCAGCCGGCAGAGCGTGATTCTGATTCTTGCTGCAGACCGCCAGCGGCCAGCTGCCTGCTTTCCGCCGCCGGCTGCCAGCTTTCCGCCGCCAGCTGCCTGCTTTCCGCCGCCGGCTGCCGGCTTTCCGCTGCCAGCTGCCAGCTGCCAGCTGCGTGCTGCTGATGGCCATCGTCGACATCCGCCAGCGCACCGGGTATCTCTTCCTCGCGGTCATTGTCGGCCACGTCATCCTGATTTCCACGCAGGTCAACACGAAGCGCGGCGTGCCGCTGCTCGAGGCAGTGGTGTTCGGACTCTTCGCCGAAGTTCAGCGCGCGTCGAACTCGGTAGCCGGCGACGTGCGCCAGTGGTGGCAGGACTATTTCGCGCTGCAGCAGGTCCGGTCAGAGAACACGGAGTTGAAGCAGGAGGTGGCTCAGCTTCGAGTCCGCCTTCAGCAGGAGCGCGGACAGGCCCAGCAGTCGCAGACGCTGCAGCGCCTGCTCAGCCTCAAGACGAGCACGATGTTGTCGACGACGGCGGCGAGCGTGATTGCGGGGGGTGCCAGCCCCGAATTTCGAACCATCACGATCGACAAGGGAACGGGCGACGGGCTTCGGCCGGACATGGCCGTGATTGCCCCCGCGGGTGTCGTTGGGCGCATCATCATCCCGAGCGCCCGGGCCTCAAAAGTCCAGCTTCTCATCGATCGAAACGCCGCGGCCGGGGCGCTCATCGAGCGCACGCGGGCCCAGGGGGTTGTCGTCGGCACGGGCGCCGACCGGCTGAGGATGGATTACGTTCCCAGCTCGGCGGATGTGAAGGCTGGCGACACGGTCGTGACATCGGGCATCGACGGCATTTACCCTAAGGGCTTTGTCGTAGGTCAGATAGAATCAGTACAGCGGGGCGCTGGCGAATACAGCGCGATTATCATTCGTCCCGCAGTCGATTTTTCGGCGCTGGAGTCGGTGCTCGTGGTGCTGTCGCTCCCTGCCGCCGCCGCGGAGGCGGCCGGCGCGACGAGCGCGAACCAGGATCGCGAGTGAAACCGGCGGGCGTCTTCGTCGCGATCGCCCTGGCGCTCGCGTTGCAGACGAGCCTTGCACGGTTCGTCGTCGGGGGCACGGCCGCTCTCGATCTCGTGCTCGTTGTCCTGGTGTACGTTGCGTTGACCACGGGGCCGGTGACGGGGATGCTCGCGGGAAGCGTTGCCGGCATCGTGCAGGATGCGCTCTCGAGCGGCACGCTCGGCATCGGCGGGCTGGCGAAAGCCATCGTGGGGTTCGCCGCCGGCGTGATTGGCCAGCAGTTCATCGTCACCGCCGCGTTTCCGCGCTTCGTGATGTTCGTGGCTGCGACGATCGTGCACGCGGCGCTGTTCATGGGCTTGTATGTGCTGCTCGGGCTGCGGGAATTTCCCTCGCCGTGGGCGGCCATTCTCAGTCAGGCGGTCGGGAACGCGGTGGTCGGGATCATCGCGTTCACGCTCGTCGAGGCGCTCCCAGGGGCCATCGAGCGCCGCCGGTTCTCGAAGCGCGCGAAACGTTAGGACGATATGCCTGTCACCGAAGATCGCCGTCGCATTGCCGTCAGGCTGACCGCGCTGCAGGTCGGCTGCGTCGTGGTGTTCGCGGCGCTCGGCATCAGCTTCTGGTTCCTGCAGATCATCCAGAACGCCAGGTTCGAGGAGATGGCGGAGAACAACCACCAGCGGACGCTCGCGCTGCGCGCGCCGCGCGGCGTGCTGTACGACCGCGATGGACGGGTGATCGTCGAGAACCGACATTCGTTCACGATCTCGATCGTCCGTGAGCACACCAAGGATCTCGATCGCACGATTCGCCTCCTGTCGGCGGTGGCCCGGCTCGACCAGAAAGATGTCAAAGCGGTTGTCGACCGGCACCGCAGCGAGCCGACCTATCGCCCGATCGTGATCATCGAGGATGCGTCGCTCGCGCAGGTGGCCGCGATCACGGCGCGCCGTCTCGACTTCGAGCTGCCCGACGTGGTGGTCGAGGAGGTGCCGACACGGCAGTACCCATCGGACGGGATCGCCGCGCACCTGTTCGGGTACGTCGGCGAGGTCAACGACGCGATGGTGGAGGCCGACGACACGCTGAAGAGCGGTGACCTTGTCGGCCAGGCGGGCATCGAGAAGATCTACAACGCGCTGTTGATGGGCCAGGACGGCGCGAAGCGGGTCGTCGTCAACAGCCTCGGCCGCGAGATTCGAACGCTCGAGGAAGAGCCGCCCACCGAGGGCAAGCGGCTGCAGCTCACGATCGACTACGACCTGCAGAAGGCGGTCGAGGACGGATTCCGCGCGGCCCAGACCGCGCATCTCACCAACGCGGGCGCCGCCGTGGTCCTCGATCCGAACACCGGCGAGGTGCTCGCGTTTTCGAGCGAGCCGGCGTACGACCCGAATGCGTTTGCGGCGGGCATCGACCGCGCCACGTGGGCGTCGCTGACGACCGATGAGCAGAAGCCCTTGAACGACCGCGCGATCCAGGGACGGTATTCTCCCGGTTCGACGTTCAAGATGGCGGTCGCGCTCGCGGGGCTCGAGGAAGGCGTGATTACTCCCGACTTTCAGGTGCACTGCACCGGTGGCGCGAACTTCTACGGGCGCACGTTCAAATGCTGGAAGAAGGGCGGGCACGGCACGATCGATCTCCGTCACGCGATCGAGCAGTCGTGCGACGTGTACTTCTATACCGTCGGCAACATGGTCGGCGTCGATCGCATCAACAAATGGGCGGCGGTGCTCGGCCTGGGCGTGAAGACCGGCATCGATCTGCCCAACGAGGTGACCGGCCTCGTGCCGTCAACCGAGTGGAAGCGCGAGAAGATGCACGAGAAGTGGTACGCGGGCGAAACCATTTCAGTGGCGATCGGCCAGGGGCAGGTCTCCGTGACGCCGGTGTCGATGGCCGTCTACATGGCGACGCTGGCCAACGGCGGTACACGCGTGACGCCGCACCTGTTGAAGGCGGTTGACGAGGGCGCCGGCTGGAAGCCGGCACCGGCCCCTCCCCCGCAGTCGAAAGTCGATCTCGATCCGGACAAGCTGCAGGCGATCCGTGACGGCTTGTGGATGGTCGTCAACGGCCACGGCACCGGCGGCAGGGCCCGCATCGCGAACGCCGACGTGGCCGGCAAAACGGGCAGCTCGCAGGTGATCTCGAACGAGGGGCGCGTCGCCGCGGGGAGATCGACCAAGGATCTCCGGGACAACGGCTGGTTCGTGTTCTTCGCGCCCCGCGACCATCCCCAGATTGCCGGCGTGGTCTTCCTGGAGCACGGGATTCACGGCGCGAACGCCGCGGGAATCGCGCATCATATCCTCGATACGTTCTTTGCGAAGCAGGCAGGACGTCCGCTGCCGCCGGCGCCCACGCCGGCCGACCTGCGTTTCGACTTTGTCGATCCCTACGCACGCCCCGCCGTCGCCTCGGTGGAGACCGACTGACATGTTCGAGCGACGGCTGTACTACCACATCGACTGGGCGCTGCTCGCCGGCATCTTCGCGCTCTGCGCGATCGGGCTGGCGCAAATCTTCAGCGCGACCGGCGGCTTCACGCGTATTTACTACACGCAGATCTACGGCATGCTCCTCGGCATCTTCGCGATGGGCGTATGCCTCACCATCGACTACCGGTCGCTCGCCGACAAGTCGCACCTGATTTACCTTGCCGTACTGGTGCTGCTGCTGTACGTGTTGTTCTTCGGCGCCGTGCGCGGCGGCTCGCGGCGGTGGATCGATCTCGGGGTCGTCAACCTGCAGCCGTCCGAGTTCGCGAAGGCGGTGCTCGCGCTCGTGCTCGCCAAGTTCTTCGGCGAGAGCCGGCGCGGCGCGATCACCCGCGAGGACCTCGCCATCGCCGGCGCGCTCACCGCCGTGCCGCTCATCCTCATCGCGCGCCAGCCGGATCTCGGGACGGCGGTCACGCTGATTCCGGTGGCGTTCGCCATCGCCTACGTCGCGGGCATGCCGATGCGGATCCTCGGCATCCTCGCGTTAGTCGGCGTGCTCGTCGCGCCGGTCGCCTGGAAATTCGCGCTGAAGGACTACCAGCGCGAGCGGATCTCGACGTTTCTCGATCCCGCGCAGGACGCCAAGGGCGCGGGGTACCAACAGATTCAGGCGCGGATCACGGTTGGATCCGGCGGCCTGTGGGGAAAAGGGTTCACCAAGGGGACGCAGGGCCAGTTGCGTTTCCTTCCGGTCGCACACAACGACTTCATCTTCTCGGTGCTGGCCGAGGAGCAGGGATTTGCGGGCGTGCTCGTTACGCTCGGGCTCTATCTGTTTGTGATTCTCCGCGCGCTCGAGGCGGCACGGCTTGCCAAGGATCGGCTCGGCGCGTACCTGGTGATGGGAGTGCTGGCCAGCTTCACGTTCCAGGTCATTTACAACGTCACGATGTCGGCCGGCCTTGCGCCGGTCAAGGGACTGACGCTCCCGCTCATGAGCTACGGCGGCTCCTCCATGATTGCAACCTTGGCGGCGTTCGGCCTCATTCTCAACGTGCGGATGCGTCGATTTACGAATTAAGCGGACGGGCCTAAAGGCCAGTCCCTGCGAGGGGCGTGCCATGACTGCGCTGCTCTGGATCCTGCTCACGTACCTCTTGGTGCGGCGAGCGGAGCTCCGTGTTGCGCCCTCTGCGCGGCCCTCCTGGAGCTTCGGGCATGACCAAGGAGATGATCATCTCCTCGACCGCCCACGAGACACGTGTGGCGATCCTCGAGGACGATCAGGTTGCCGAGATCTTCATCGAGCGCGAACATCAGCGCGGCGTCGTTGGCAATCTGTACAAGGGCCGGGTCTCGAAGGTGCTGCCCGGCATGCAGTCGGCGTTCGTTGACCTCGGTCTCGAACGCGACGGCTTCCTCTACGTGTCCGACGTCATAGCGACGTTCGAGGAATTCGACCGCCTCGAAACCGACGAGGACGAAGCAGCCGCGGCGTCCTGGAATGGACAGCGTAGGGCGGGTTCCGCCGAAGGCGGACCCGCCGGACCAGGTCGGTCCGCCGAAGGCGGACCCGCCGGACCAGGTCGGTCCGCCGAAGGCGGACCCGCCGGACCAGGTCGCGGGCCCCGCCGCGACCCTTCGACAAGCTCAGGGTCGCCCCGAGCGCAGTCGAGGGGCGAGCGCGACAAGGGCCCCGAGCCGAAAATCGAGGAGCTCCTCAAGGAAGGCCAGGAGATCATTGTCCAGGTCGCGAAGGAGCCGATCGGGACGAAAGGGGCGCGCCTCACCTCGCACGCGACGATGCCCGGGCGTTTCCTGGTCTTCATGCCGACCGTCGATCACGTCGGGGTATCGAGGAAGATCGACTCGCGCGAGGAGCGCAGCCGTCTCCGCGGCATCGTCCGCGAATTCCGCGAGCAGCACGGGTTCTCCGGCGGCGTCATCATCCGCACTGCGGCCGCGGGACGGCCGAAAGAGGACATCGTCTCCGACCTGAGCTACTTCCACACAGTCTGGACCGAGATCCGCCAGAAGTCCGAAACGTCGCGCGCGCCCGCGGTCGTCTACCACGAGCAGAGCCTCGTCGCCAAGCTCCTGCGCGACCTGCTCACCGAGGAGTATTCGGCGATCCGCATCGACAACGAGCAGGAGTACCGCCGCGTCTTCGAGCTCATCGAGCGCATCATGCCGCCGCTCGGGCCGAAGGTGAAGCTGTACAGCAAGGAATATCCCATCTTCGAGGAGTACGGCGTCCAGGCGGAGATCGATCGCGCGCTGCGCAGCAAGGTGTGGCTGAAGTCGGGCGGCTCGATCGTGATCAACCAGACCGAAGCGCTCGTGGCGATCGACGTCAACACCGGACGCTACGTCGGTAAGAAGACGGCCGGGCGGCTCGAGGACACGATTCTCAAGACGAACCTCGAGGCCGTGAAGGAAATCGTCCGGCAGATCCGCCTGCGCGATCTGGGCGGCATCATCGTGCTCGACTTCATCGACATGGAGGAGAAGAAGAACCGGCAGAAGGTCTTCCAGGCGGTGGAGCAGGAGCTGCGGAAGGACCGCTCGCCGTCCAAGGCGCTGCAGGTCTCGGACTTCGGCCTCGTGATCATCACGCGCAAGCGCGTGAAACAAAGCCTCGAGCGCGTGTTGACGGAGCCGTGTCCCTACTGCGCCGGGAGCGCCGTCATCAAGTCGCGCTCGACGATCTGCTACGAGATCCTGTCAGAGGTGAAAAAGATCAGCGGCGACCTGGACGGGCAGAGCCTCGTGCTGCGTGTGAACCCGGATATCGCCCGCGCGCTCAAGGACGAGGAGCGCGCGGTGTTCAAGGAGCTGAAGCAGTCGGTCGGACGGGAGATCGCGGTGAAGCCGGATGTCCAGCTTCACCACGAGCAGTTCGACCTGATGGCCGTCGGGTAGGTGGTTGGTGGTTAGTGGTTGGTGGTTGTTGGCGGTTAGTGGTTGGTGGTTAGTGGTTGGTGGTTGGTGGTTGGTGGTTGTTGGTGGTTAGTGGTTAGCGGCAAAGAAACCACTATCCAACCAACCACCAACCACGAACTGATTTAGTACCCGCAGAACCCGTTGACGTAGATCCGCACCGTGCGCAGGGTGGCGGAGCTGCGCGTGCCCTCGCGATCTTCCACGACCAGCCGGATGTCCATGTTCAGGTACAGCTGGCCGTTATCCGAGGACGTACTGCGATTCTTGAAGAAGTCGCAGCCATCCTTGATGACGACGTCAGCCTGCGGGGCGCCCGTCGTGTCGGTGTTGGTCGTCGACCCGATGTTGTAAGTCCAGACCCAGAAGCGGATGAAGCCGCCCGAGGTGCTGCCGTCGCTACGGCAGTCGAGGTCGGCGCTCGAAGAGAGGATCACGCAGTTGTTGTCGCCCTTTCCGGGACCCGACACGGTGAACCGCGCCACCGGCGGGAAGATCGTCACGCGCAGGATCACGTTGATCGCGACGTTCAGATACCGCGCGGTGATCTGGACATCCTGCGATTCCGCGACCGTCGTCACCTCGATCCGGAACGTCGCCGATGTCGCCCCGGCAGCAACCGTCACCGTGCTCGAGGCAGGGCGGGCGACGTCGCGGTTTGACGTGGACAGGTCAATGGAGATGCCGCCGCTCGGCGCCGCTGTTGTCAGCGTCACGGTCCCGGTCGGCTCCTGCTGTGATTGCACCCGCGACGGTGAGATCGTGAACGCGGCGAGCGCAGCGGGCGCGGGCGGCGGCGGCGGCGTGGGAGTCGGCGTTGGGGTTGGCGTTGGCGTCGGTGTTGGCGTCGGTGTTGGCGTCGGTGTCGGTGTCGGCGCAGGTGTTGGCGCCGGGCTCGGCGACGGCGTCGTGGGCGACGAGCTGCTGCCGCACCCCATGACGAACGCCAGGATCAGCACGAGAAGACCAGCACACAAGACGTGCGTTTTGCTACGCAGCATGAAATGTCCTCATCCGGAAATGGCAGGCGTCACCGAGTGGAGCGGCGTCTGTAGTCAGCGTGACACTGACTATAGCGATTCGGGCGGCGCACCTCAAGAGAAACTGCTCAGATTCTGCAGCCGGGTCACCGCCGCGCCACGGAAATGTTGCCGCTGAACGTCCGAAGCGCGAGCATCGCGCTCGCATCACCAAATGCGCCGCGGATGGCGCGCGGCGACTGCGCGGGACCCTGGCCCTCCGCGCCGGGGGCGCGGCGGTTGATGGCGAAATCCGATCGGACGGTGCCGCTGAAGGTGTTGGCCAGGAGCTCGAACCCGGTACTGCCCGAGAGCACCAGCCGGATGTCGCCCTGGTGCGAGGTGAACTGGTACCGGCCGTTGCGGGCCAGGTCCCCGGCGTAGTCGACGTTGCCGCTGACCACTTTCACCATCATCCGGTCGGATTGCGCATCCTCCACCCGGATATGTCCGCTCACCGACCCCAGCTCGATGGCGCGCGCCTTGAGACCGCGCACGGTGATGCTGCCGCTCACCGTCTGGGCGATGACGAGATCCTCGGCCACGCCGTCGAGAATCTCGATGTCGCCGGAGACGCACTTCAGCGCCTCGAGCTTCCGCGCCGCGGAGGCAATCACGTTGCCGCTGATCGTTTCCGCGCGCAGCTCGCCCTTCACGTTGGTTGCGCGCACGTCGCCCGACATGGTCTTGATCGTGACGTTGGCGTCCTCCGGCACCGACACTGTGAAGTCAACCGAACCCGGGAAATTGCGCGGCCGCGGGTACGCGGTCCGAACCTCGACACGGTTGGCCCGCTCGATCACCTGGATGTCGATCATCCGGAGCAGTGCCCGGGCCCCGTTCGGGTTGGGACGCCGCACGCGCTTGATGGCGTCGATCGTCACGTCTCTTCCGCTCCCGGCGGTGAGGACGATGTTCCCGGCGATGTTCGTGAGATCGAACGTGCCGTTCTGATCGAGGTGGACCGTCCTGGAAAACTGCTCGGTGACTTCAGTCTGGGCCGCGGCCGGAATCGCCGGCGCACCGGCAAGACAGAGGATGGCGAGCAGGCGGGGGATCCTGGTCATTGATTCACTTCCTGGCTGGTCGCGTCCGCGTCATCGGTTCGCTGGCTGTCGAGATCTCCCGCCAGCGCCACGGTATCCTGCAGCAGGGCCACCTTGGTGTCGAGCGCGTCGAGCAGGCTTTCCTGCGCGGGCGCGCTGGCGGGCTCGTTCGCCAGCGCCGCGCGGCTTTCCATGATCGCTCGATCGATCACCGCGAGGTTCTGTCGAAGTACGGCGAGCGTGTCGGGGTCGAGCTGCGTATTCTGCGCGTCGGCCATCTGCTGCAGCCCCGCAATCGCCTGCTCGTAATGCGCTTCGGCGATCGTGATGCCGGCGTCCGCCTGCGAAGCAGAGGCGTTCTCCGCCGCGGGAGGCGGTGCTTCGCGCCAGCCGATCCACGCCGCGCCGCCGATGAGAAGCGCCAGCGATGCAGCGACCGCGACCGGCAGCCAGGCAGAGAAGGAGTTGTGGTCGTCCTCGACCGACGATGCGATCGTGGCCCACAGCCGGGCCGGCGGCAGATGGCCCTCGAGCGCCCCCGCCGTGTTGCGGATCGTCGTGAAGTCGGCCACCAGGGACTGGCAGCGCGCGCATCCCGTCAAGTGCGCTTCGAAAGACGCGAGGCGCGAATGGGGGTCACGGCCGCCGTCCGCGGCACGCGCGCCGTCCACGTAATCGTCGAGCACGTCGTCGTAAAGTTCGCAGCTCATTGGCTCAGTATCGCCCTCAGCTTCATGCGGGCCTTGTGCACCTGGGATTTCGACGTTCCCTCGGAGACCCCGAGGATCTTCGCGACCTCGCGGTGTTCGAATCCCTCCACGTCGTGCAGCAGAAACGCCGCCCTGCAACCCTCCGGCAGCCCGGCGATCGCGTGCTCGAGGTCGAGCCGGCTGATCGCCGACGGCACGGCCGGCACGTGCGCTGCGGGCTCGAAGGCGTCCTCCGCATCGAGCGACTCAGTGGACCGGCTCATCTTCATCTGGCGGCCCCGCAGGTGATCGAGGCAGTGATTCATGGTGAGGCGGTACAGCCAGGTACCGATCGTCGATTCCCCGCGGAATCCGGCCATTTTTCGATGCGCCTGCAGAAATACCTCCTGCAGCAGATCCTCGGCGTCCTCGGCGGACCCGGTCATCCGGAGGACCAGGCTGAAGAGGCGTCTGGCGTGCTGTCGATACAGCTCCTCGAATGCCTCGGCGTCCCCGGCCCGGCAGCGCGCTGCGAGCTCGAGGTCGGCGGTGCTCACGTCTCCTGGCACGTTAGACGTGAAGAGGGGCGGGCCGGGTTGTCTTGGGGCGCCAGCGCAGGCGGTCGAAGCCGCGGACGCGTGCCACCCCCACCTCGACTCCCTCCGCCCGCAGCAGCTCCCGTTTCACCTGAAGATATCCGCCGTAGCCGCCGAGCGCGCCCCCCGCGCCAATGACCCGATGGCAGGGCGTGCCCGGCTCGCTGCAGCCGCGCATGATGTTGCCGACGGCGCGCGACGCGCGCGGCCGGCCTGCGAGGTCTGCGATGTCTCCGTAGGTGGCAACCCGTCCGGGAGGTATCCGCCGCACCGCCGCGATTACGCGCCGGCGGAATACGCTCATCGGCCGACGACGACCTTGACGCGGACGGTGAAGCCGCCGAGATCGTGTTCGTGGTACACGCTCGAGACGCCGTTCGGATCCTTCCCGAGCGCATTGGGCACCGACCCCCATTGCGCCTCGCCTGCGGCGCCGATCCATCTGGAGAAAGGAACCTCCAGGCCGCCCAGCACGTGATAGCCGGTGAACGTCCGATTGACATCGTCGGCGCTCGCGGAGTGCGCCGAGGTTTCCTGATACTTGTGCCACCCCACGCCGCCGCCGGCGTACGGCACGAGGCGGCTCGAGTCTGCGAACCGGTAACCGGCGGTCAGCTCGAGCGGCGTCACTGTGATCGTCGCCGGGACGTTGAGAGGGAAAATCTCTCCCTGATACACGAAGACCCGGTGCCCGCTGCGCCTGAACCGGGATGCCGCAACCGAGACGAACAGGTGCCGCGGCAGGCCAAGCTCCACTCCTCCGCCAAACAGCGGGCCGTTCGGCTTGCCAAGGATGGCCTTGAAGCTTTGCGTCGCGCTGAAGACGGTGACGCCCGCGTCGCCGAATCCGCGTATCGTCACCTGGTCGCCGCCAGTCTGGGCCTGCGATGTCGCCGGGGCGAGCATCAGCAGCGCGAGGATGGCGGTGATGCGCGTCATTTCACGAGGCCCATGCCGCGCAGCGCCGCGCGCGGATTGATGAGACCGTACCCGTACTGATCGTCGCGCCCGGCCGGTCCCAGATCGGTCGCGTACTGCTCCATGGCGGCTTCGATGGCCGCCGGGCTCTTGATCCCCTGCTGCATCAGCAGCGCGGCGAAACCGGCGACGTGCGGGGTCGCCATCGACGTGCCCTGGAAGAACTGGTACTGGAACACGTCGAACCGCGGCGCGCCATAGCGCGACGGCCCGCCCGTATACGTTTCGACAAATCCAAGATCGAAGGTCTGCTGCAGGATGCCGCCGGCGGTGCCGCCGCTCCGCTGGTTGCCACCGGGCGCGACGAGTTCGATGTAGGGACCTGTCGTTGAATAGTAGGCACGCACGCGATCGCGGCCGACGGATCCAACGGCCACCATGCCCTGGATCAGCGGCGCGAACTGCGCCACAACCTCCACGGGGTTTCCCTGCTCGAAGTCATTGCCCGCGGCGACAGCGACGAACGCGCCGTTCCTGACCGCGTATGCGATCGCTTCCTGCACGACCGGTGAAGGAGGCCCCGTGCGCCCGATGCTCATGTTCAGCACGCGGGCGCCGCTGTCGACGGCGTACCGGACGCCTCGCGCCACGACATCGTCTGTCCCCTCGTTGGGGCTGCGGAAGATGTCGTCCCACAGGGAGTCGATCACCTTCACCGGCATCAGGCGGACGTTGAAGGCCATTCCGGCGGTGCCGACGCCGTTGTTCGTCAGCTGCCCGATCGTACCGGCGACGTGGGTGCCGTGGCCGTCGAGGTCGATCGGATCGTTGCCGTTCCAGATGAAGTCGCGCGGCGCAACGAATCGATCGGGTCCACCGAGGTCGGGCGCCGCGGCAAACGGCACGTCAATCTGCCCGAGCGCGGGAAACGACGGGCCGCCCCGGAGGCCCCATGCGGGCGCGTTGAAGCGGGCGAGCTCGTTCCTGTAGGCGATGCCGCTGTCGATCACCGCCACGATCACCGACGAGGTCGCGCCCGGATTCAGATCCCACGCGCGCTCCATGTCGATCTCCGGGTAGTTCCACTGCATCGAATAGAGCGGATCGTTCGGGACGAACGTCGGGTGCATGCGATAGCGCGCCTGCGCGTACTCGACGTCGGGTTGAGCCGCCAGCACCCGCGCGACCGCTTCCGGGTCGGCGCTCTCGTCGATGCTGGCGATATTGAAGTCGGAATACGTGGGCGTCTCCATCGTCGTTGACGCGCCCGCGCGGGCGAGCATCGCGCGCTCGGACGCGGCGGCGGTCCCGCCCTTGAATTTGACGATGATGCTGCCGCGTACGAAGGGAAGCGGGTCGCGGATGGCACGATCGAGGGCATTCGGTCGCGGCTCGCGGGGAGGATCCGATTCGCGAACGCCGTTATCGATGCCGGGAGGAGTGATGTCGGAGATCAGGGCGCGGAGCCCTGGAATCCCGGCGTCCTGAGCGGCGACCGCCGCGCCCACCGCCACCAGCGCCGCGGCCAGCGCGGTGGCTACCTTCGAAAGGGACATCGAGACCTCGGACGTTGTGGGAGGGGCAGGCAGATCATTGTAGATCGCTTCGCACCTATTGCAGGTGCGAGAGTGGATCGATGCCGTACTTCGCAGGGTCGAGCGGCGCCTGAACGGATCGCGGCTGTCCTTCTTCGGCCTCCCACAGGTTGAGATCGTAGGAGCGGTCGAGGTCGGCCCCATCCGGTCCTCGAAGCACGCGGACGCGCGGGCGATAGGGATCGGGCGCGTGCGTCCGCAGCACGACGGCGATCTCACCGGTGTCGAGACGCACCAGGTTGCCGACCGGGAAAATGCCGATGAGCTGAGCGAAGCGGCGCACGAGGTTCTGGTCGAACTGCGTGCCGTCGTTGCGCTGCAGCACCGCAAGGATGCGATCGGTGGGGAAGGCCTCCTGGTACAGGCGCTGCGATCGCATCGCGTCGTACACGTCCGCGATGCCGCAGAGCATCGTGCCGAGATTCAGCTGCCCTCGCGTCACGCCGTTGGGATAGCCCGAGCCGTCCAGCCGGAGATGATGCTCGAACGCGACGATCGGCGCGAGCGTCGGCATCTCCGGCGTGCGCCGGAGGATCTCCGCGCCGTCCACGGTGTGGCGCTTCATGATCTCGAACTCGCGTTCGTCGAGCTTCTCCGGCTTGTTCAGGATCTCCGTCGGCGTCCGGACCTTGCCGATGTCGTGCATGAGCGCGGAGAGGCCGAACTCACGCAGCAGCGAGCCGTCGATGCCGATGCCACGCGCCTGTCCCATGGTGAGAATCGAGACGTTCACCATGTGCGTGAACGTGTAAACGTCGTAGTTCTTCAGCGCCGTGAGCGCCAGCAGCGCCGTGCGATTCTGCGCCACCGCCTGCGCGAGCGAATCGACCATGCCACGCGCGGCGTTCGGATCGGGCTTTCCTTCCGAGTGCGCGGCGTCCCACAGCGTTCCCGCCACCGACACCGCATCCTGGTAGAGGCGCTGGAACGTGGCCACGTCGCCGGCGGCGGCGTCGACGCGGCGCTCGACCTGTAGCTTGCCGACGCGGATGTGCGGCAGCCCCGTCAGCGAGGCGAGTGTGGTGGTGTCCGCGCTCGCGAGCGTCTGAACGAGCCGCGTGATCTCGCCTGCCTCCACGCCGCGATCGATCACGATGCGCTCGACGCCGGACTGCTGCAGCCGCCGCATCAGCTCGCCCATGTTCTCGGCGGCGCGCGGCACCGGGATGTCGCCGACGACGAGGTCATCACCGACGATGCCGATGGCGATCGAGGCGCCCGAGACATGAATGAGCGCGAGCGTCTCGGCCAGCGCCGTGACATTTCGAACGACGAGCGGGTGGCCCGCCGCGTAGAGCTGTGCGCCTCGGATCGCCGCGGCGAGGCGGCGGACGAGATCGTCGGCGAGCCGGGCGCGCTGGACGCTGTTCATGACGGGTCCGTCCTGACGGGCGGCACGTGCCGCTTCGCGGCGTTGCGGACGCCGCGGCTGCCTCTCGCGGCGGCTTCGCGCAGCACGGCCAGCGCCTCGGGGGAGCCGAGTCGTCGAAGGGCGCCGGCTGCGGCCCCGCGCCGGGCCGCCGTCCGGAACGGCGCCCACCACTCGCCGCGCCACAGGACCGCGCGCAGCGTCCGCATCGAATCAGTCTGCGCGTTGAGATTCCCGAGCGCCTCGACGATCTGGAGATGCACCGGCGCCAGCCTGCCGCGGGGCAGCGTGTGCTGCAGCACGTGGCAGAGGAGCGGGATGGCCTTGTCGTCCCTGAGGCCGATCAGCTGCTGGAGGATCACGTCGGACGCGTGGCCGCCGACGAGCGCGTGCTCGAGGACGGCGAACGCTTCGTGCGTGCCGATCTGCACGATCGCGCGGATCGACTCCCGCTGCACCTGCGGATCCGCATCGTCGAGCATCGACGCGAGCTCGGGAAGCGCCTCGCGTCCGCCGAACACGCGCAGCAGATCGATGGCGGTGCGCCGGACCGCCGGGTTCGAGGAGTTCTTGAGCTGCTCGACCGACTGCCGGCCGGCCGCGCCGAATCCCAGCAGCAGCTCGCGCAGGTGCCCGATGGCGCGATTGTTCTCTTCGACCGCGAGCGCCAGCGCGAGCGGCCGGACCACCGATGGGCCGATCGTGTGGCACAGCCCGGTCAGCGGCCCCACCTGCGCGTCCTCGGCTTGCCGCAGGTGAAACACGACGTGACGGATGATCGGTCCGCCCGCCAGCGTGTTCAGCGTTGATTCCGCCGCTGCGCGCAGCGGGCCTCGGCCCTCGTCGCCGCGCTCGCGCACCAGCATGTCCAGCAGCACCTGGGCCGTGGCGGCATCGCCGAGGAGCGTGCGCCGCTCGACTTCGTCCGCCGCCACCGAGGCGACCGCCCGCCACGCGCCCGGGTCGCCCTCGATGCGGAGGAGATCGAGAATCAACGCGAGATCCAGGTCGCGCACCGCGGCATCGGCGACGGTGGCGAGCCACGTCTGCACGCGCTCGGGCGGATCGTCCGACACGCGCTCGACGTCGATGGCCTGCGTCCGCGCGCCGGTCAGCTCGCGTCCGTACTCCTGGGAGACGAAGCTCTCGTCCGAGTAGGAGGTGAGCATGTTGGCCGCGCCCTGCCACAGGTTGTCGAACCCCGGTTCGTTCCCGAGAGGTGTCTGTTCCGCCGCGCTCCTGGCGAGGCCGAGCAATCGCTCCTTGCGATCGATTTCGGGTACGAGCGCCTCGAATGCCTGCGCGAGCCGCGCCGTCGCGCCGCGCTCGGCGACAACCGAGCCGGCCACGAACGTCGCGATCGGGCCGTCGCCCATCTGATCCACGATGGCCGCCGCCAGCGGCTGGTCGCTGGTCGCGGATGGCTGTCGCGCGTGGCGGACGAACGACAGCATCATCTCAGGCGTCATGTGGGCCGCTGCGTCGGCGATCGTCTGCAGGGCACGGCTCTGGTCACCCTGGCGCCGCTCCTTCAGCGTATCGATCGCCTTTTGTATCAGGCCGAGGAGCGCCGCGGCGCGCTCGCCGATGGTGGCTCCGCCCGCCGGGGCGGACTGAATACGCTCGATCAGCTCGCCGAAGCGGTCCGCGTTGTCGAACGTGCCGATGGCCGCTTCGATTGCACGCTCGTCGATCGCCCCGCCGGCGTCGCCATGGAGGCAGAACTGGATGATGCGATCCCAGGCGGCGCCGTCGGTTCCCGCGCGCTCGCGCAGCACTTCGGCGTAGTCGATCTCGCGAATCTCGAAGTGCGCCAGGCCCGTGGCCGCCCATGCCTTCGCAATACCCCCGTCCGCCATCAGTTCCTCGGTCGTGCGGGCCAGGATGAGCAGCAGCGCCCGCCAGTCGCCCGCATCGGCCTCGTGCGCGATGCGCAATGCGCCGACGAGGCGATCGTGGAGCAGCCCGGCGAACTCGCCGATGGCCGGATCGGGCCGCACGGGTGCGCGCCCTTCGATGACGAGCAGGTCGGGAAGCACGGAGACGGTGACGTCGCCGGCTGCCGTGATCTGGCTGGATGCGCGCACCACGCGCCCCAACGCGGCCTGGATGGCCGGATGCGTGGCGGGATAGAGCGACACGGAGCGCGCGGCCGCCTTGCACGTGCGCGCGAACTCGGCAAGCGCCGCGCTCTGCTCAGCGGACATCGGCTCGGTCGTGGACGGGGCCGTCATAAAACCGTGAGCGGATCCAGCTCCACCGAGTCGGGGTCTACTGACTCGATGACCGCGCGCGGGAACCCGCCGCGCGAATCGCGTTCCCATGTGTTGACGAGGGCCTCCTCTTCGAGCCGCTCGCCTTGCCCGTCGAAGAGGATCTTCACCTGCGGCCGGAACGGATCCTCGGGATGCTCCGCCGTGACGACCCCCACCTCCTCGGTGTTCAGCCGCACGATCGTCCCGATCGGGAAGAGCCCCATCAGGTTGACGAAGCGGCGGAGCAGCGTCTGGTTGAACGCCGGGTTGCCCTGCTCGCCCATGATCGAGCGGATGCGGGCAGTGGCGAGCCCTTCGCGGTACGGCCGGTTGCTGCGCAGGGCGTCGAAGACGTCCGCGATGCTCACGATCTGGGTGCAGAGATTGAGCTTCCGGTGGCCGATGTTCTCGGGATAGCCGCTGAGATCCTGCCGCAGGTGATGCTCGAACGCCACCACCGGCGCGAGCGCCGGCATCTCGGGCGTGCGCCACAGGATGTGCGCGCCGTCGACGACGTGCTGTTTCATGATCTTGAACTCGTCCCCGGTCAGCTTGCCGGGCTTGTTCAGCACGTCGAGCGGTGTGTTGACCTTGCCGATGTCGTGCATCAGCGCCGCAAACCCGAACTCCCGCAGCAGCGGGCCCTCGAGATTGAGCGCCCGCGCCTGCGCCATGGCCAGCGCCGCGACGTTCACCATGTGGGTGAACGTGTAGTTGTCGTACTTCTTCAGCGCGGTCAGCGCCATCAGCGACGTGCGGTCCTGGTTGACGATGTTCGCCAGGCTGTCGATGATTTTCCGCGCGTTGTCCGGGTCGGGCTTGTCGCCCGCCTTCGCCTGCTCCCACAGCGATTCGGCCGAGGACACCGCGGTGCCGTAGACGCGCCGTGCCGCCTCGATGCCCATCGCGTCCTGCGGCGTGTCTTCGACCGCCAGCTTGCCGACGACGATGCGCCGCACGCCCCGCGAGGCGAGGCGATCGAGCAGCGGCTTCCGCGACCGCCGATCCGCGAGCTCCGTCAGGAACGACTGGATTTCGTCGGCCGTGATGCCGTGGTGAAACGTGATCTTTTCGATCTCGCGGTCTCGGAGACCGCGAACAAAACCCGTGAGGGACGCGGTGCCCTTGCCGAGCCTCGTGTCGTTCACCACGACGTCGTCGCCGATGAACCCGACCACGAGCGAGGCCGAGTCGGTCAGGTGAGCGGTGCAGGCCGAGCCGAGCGCGGTGACCGTTCGCTGGACGAGCGGGTGCTGCGGCGCATAGAGCTCCGCGGCGCGGAGACCCGCGGCCAGGCGTCGAACCACGTCGTCGAGGTTTCGACTCATGAGGCTCGTGTCTCGCGCACGATCCGTTTCAACAGGCCGTCGCCCGTGCGGGCCGCATCGTCGAGGGCCGCAGTCGCGCGCGGCGTGCCGATGGCGAGGAGCGCCTTCACCGACGCGAGTTTGAACGCGCGCGCCTTCTTTCTCGCGAACAGGCGCTTCCGGCGCATGATCGCGGTCACGGCGGGGACGGCGCGCTCATCGGCAAGCTGCCGCACGGCATCGAGCGTGTCGAGGACGATCTGATGATCACCGCCGAACGGACTGCTTTCGCCGAGGATGCGCGTGAGCATCGGGACCACTCGTGGATCCTTTTCGGCCACCAGCGCTTCGACAACAGCCGCCCGCGCCGCGCCGGCGGCCGCTCGCAACGCGGTCTGCACGGCCCGGGCGGCCGCCGGATCATCGATGCCCGCGAGCGCCGACACGGCCTCTCGCAGCACCCGGGGGTCCTGTCTGCGCAGCAGGGCCTGGAGCGGCGGCACGGCGTCCGGGCTCCTCGTCGATCCCAGCAGCTGCGCCGCGGTGCGCTGGACGAACCACCGGTGGTCGTCGGCGAGCGGCGCGACGTGCGGCACCGAGGCCGCGCCGAATCGGCGCACGAGGTCGCAGGCACGCACGTAACCCGGTGTCTCGTGTTCGGCCTGCAGCCCGGGATACAAGCCACGGAGGGAGATCGGACCGACATGCTCGCAGCACTCGACGAATTTCTCGAGCGTCGCCTCGTCGAAAGCGCTCAGCATCGTCGCCGCTTCGCGCAGGGCCGGTGATTCGCCGATCGAGCTGAGCGCGGCGCGCGCAGCCGCCGGCGCGACCGTTTCGGCGGTTGCCGCGCGCAGCTCGCGCAGCACGATCCCCGAGTTGGCGAAGTCGCCCGACATCAGCAGATCGTCGATCAGCGCGGTCATGTCGCTCGCGATTTCGGCCGCGCGATCCGGCTTGACCTCGATGTGCAGCAGGTCGGCGATGAGCTGCACCGACAGCGATCGCACGTTGTCCTGCCCGAGCGAATCGACCCACTCCGGCAGCTCGGGCGGCAAATCCCGCGTGGAGAACAACTCGCTCCGGCCGACGGCACCTTCGAGAGACGCCTGGTACCCGGCCGACACGTACGGTGATTCGTCGTAGCTGAGGAGCAGCTCCTCCATGGAGCTCCAGACGGCCGTGAACTGGCCGCTGCGTCCGAAATTGGCCTCGCTCAACATCGTGCGCGTCATCTTCAGGACGCGCTGCTTGCGCTCGGCGTCAGGCGCGATCGTGTCGAAGATCCGTGCCAGGCGTGCCGTCGCCTTTCCATCGCGCGACAGCGCCATCGCCAGAAGTCCCGCGACTTTTTCATCGTCAAACGACTGGGCAATGCTGCTGAGGATCGGTGTCTCCTGCAGCCCTTCGTCGGTCTGCATGATCTCCATCACGATGTGGGGGTCGAGGGACGAGGTGGCGGCGGCGACATTCCGCATCACCTCCGGCAGCCGTTCGGGATCCATCACCGTGACGATGCCGGCGAGGTGGCGGAAGGTGGCGAGCACGGTCGCCGCCTGCGTGGTGATGAGAGGTGAGCCGTCGACGGTGCACTTGGGTGCGCTGACCGCCGTGGCCAGCTCGCCGATCTCGAACGCGCTGCCGGCGATCTCGAGAAGCCGCTGCTGCTGCACGGCGTCGAAATACTTCCGGCCCTCGACGATCTGGTTCACCAGCGAGCGCCAGATATCGTCGCGCCGTTCCAGCGGCCGCTCGAGGTCGTCGCGATCCTCAAGGATCTTCTCGTAGTCGATCTGCTCGATGCCGATGCAGACCTCGCCGCTGGCTTCCCACGCTTTCGCCGGGCCGCCGGCCGCACGCAGCTCCTCGGCAGGCGTGATCAGCAGCCGCAGCAGCGCTTGCACCGCGGGCACCTTGACGTCGCCCACAAAGGTGAGCTGGAGGATGTCGTGGTCGTGCAGGATGCGCGCCGCGTCGGCGACCGGCTGATCTTCAGGGAGGGGGAGGCCGGCGACGAGCAGCGTGTTCGGGGTCACGCCGAACGTGAACGTCGCGCCGGCGGCGCTTTGACGCACGGCCTCGCTGAGGCGCGTCACCGACGCGCCGACGGATGGATGCTCCGGGGGATACAGACCCCAGTTGCGCGCAGCCGCCGCCAGTGCGCGCGCGAGCGCGATCGACTGACGCAGCAGCTCCGGCGACAGGACGGCCTGGGTCATCGGGTTTGCATGATTATTGAATAAAATGCCTGCTCCATGCGCATCGTCGACGTGATCGCGAAAAAGCGCGACGGGCACGCGCTCTCGCGCGAGGAGATCGATCTGTTCGTCAGCGGTGCGGGGTCGGGGACGGTTCCTGACTACCAGTCGTCGGCGTTGCTGATGGCGATCGTGCTGCGCGGCATGACGCACCAGGAGACCGCCTGGCTCACCGACGCGATGGTGCGCTCGGGCGAGCGCATCGATCTGTCGGACATCCCGGGCGTGAAGGTGGGCAAGCACAGCACCGGCGGCGTCGGCGACAAGGTGTCGATCGTGCTCGCGCCCCTCGCGGCCGCGTGCGGCGTCGTGATGCCGAAGATGTCGGGGCGGGGCCTCGGGCACACCGGCGGCACCCTCGACAAGCTGGAATCGATTCCGGGCTTCCGCGTGGACTTGAGCGTGGAAGAGTTCAAGTCGGTGCTTCGGGACGTGGGCACGAGCATCATCGGCCAGACGGCCTCGCTCGCGCCCGCGGACAAGAAACTGTACGCGCTGCGCGACGTGACCGCGACCATCGAGAGCATTCCGCTCATCTCCGCGTCGATCATGAGCAAGAAGCTTGCGGAGGGCAGCGATGTCGTCGTGCTCGACGTCAAGTGCGGCGACGGCGCGTTCATGAAGGACGGCTCGGACGCGCGCGCGCTCGCGACCTCAATGGTGGCGATCGGCACCCATGCCGGCGTGCGGACGGAGGCGTTCATCACCGACATGGAGACGCCGCTCGGGCGCGCGATCGGGAACTCGCTCGAAGTGATCGAATGCCTTGAAACGCTGAAGGGACGCGGGCCGCAGGACCTGACCGACGTGGCGATGCGGTTTGCCTCGCGGATGGTGGTACTGGCGGGGATCGAGTCAGATGCCGGGAAGGCGCGCGCGCGCGTCGCCGCAGCCCTGGAATCCGGGAGGGCGATCGAGACGCTGGGCCGGATGATCGCGCGGCAGGGAGGCGATCGGCGGATCATCGACGACTACTCGCGGCTGCCGCTGGTGCCGGACCGGGAGCACTGCGTGGCGCCGCGCGCCGGGTTCGTGACCGGCATGAAAGCCGAAGCCGTCGGCCGCGCCAGCAATATGCTTGGTGCGGGACGGACCAAGGTGGGCGATCCGGTGGACCATGCGGTCGGCATCGTCGCCCTGGCGAAGCCAGGCGATGCCGTCGAGCACGGTCAGCCGCTGCTCGAAATCCACCATCGTGATCGGCGGGGACTCGATGCCGCGCGCGCGCTCTGCGGCGAGGCAGTGACCATTGGCGACGAGGCGCCGCAGCCGCGCGCGAACGTGCTCGGCGAGGTGCGATGAGGATTGCATGCAGATGGTGACCGAGGTGGGCACTCCGCAACGCGGGCGGGAGCCGTGGACGAGCGCGGACGTGACGGTGCTTGCCGGCCTCGCGGTCGTGGCGGCGGCCGCCATCGGCCTCGGCGCGGCCGGGATGACGGGCATCCAGCCGGTGGCCGGGCTTGCGCTGATCCTCGCGCTGGCGTACTGCTTCTCGAACGCGCGGCGCTCGATCGACTACCGCACCGTCGGATGGGGGCTCACGCTGCAGTTCGTGTTCGCGCTCATCGTGCTCAAGACCAGCGTTGGGCGCCTGGTCTTCCAGACGCTCGGCCGGTACATCACCAGGCTGCTGAGCTTCACCTACGTCGGATCCTCGTTCGTCTTCGGTCCCCTTGGCGATCCAAAGGTGTGGCCGCGCGCGATGACCAACGTCTTCGGCGCTGAAGGCGTGCAGTACGGAACGATCTTCGCCTTCCAGGTCCTGCCGACGATCATCTTCATCGCGGCGCTGTTCGCGATGCTCTACTACTTCGGCGTGATGCAGCTCGTCGTACGGTTCTTCGCGCTGGTGATGCGCCGGTTCATGCGCGCCAGCGGCGCGGAATCGCTGAACGTGGCCGCCAGCATCTTCATGGGGCAGACCGAAGCGCCGCTGACCATCCGGCCGTTCATTCCCGGCATGACCGAGTCGGAGTTGATGACGATCATGACCGCGGGCATGGCGCACATCTCGGGCGGCGTGATGGCGGCGTACATCCTGTTCGGCGTCGAGGCGCAGCACCTCCTGACCGCTGTCATCATGACCGCGCCCGGCACGCTGATGATGGCGAAGCTGTTCGTCCCCGAGACTGGTCAGCCCGAGACGATGGGGACCGTGCGGTTGAACGTCGAGAAGACGGATGTCAACGTCATCGACGCCGTGGGGCGCGGGACCGGCGAAGGGCTGCGCCTGGCGATGAACGTCGGCGCCATGTTGATCTCCTTCCTGGCGCTCATCGCGCTCGTCAACGCGGTCCTCGGCCTTGCGGGGCACGGGATGCAGCAGTCGTTTGGCTGGGGCGCGGGGCTCAGCATGCAGCGGATCTTCGGCTGGGTGTTTGCGCCGATCGCGTGGAGCCTGGGCGTGCCGTGGCGTGACGCGGGGACGATCGGCAACCTGCTCGGCACCCGCATGGTGTTGAACGAGTTCGTGGCGTATTCGCAGCTCGGCCTGCTCAAGGCGACGCTGGATCCGAAGTCGTTCACGATCGCCACCTACGCGCTCTGCGGCTTTGCGAACTTCAGCTCGATCGGCATCCAGATTGGCGGCATCGGCGCCCTGGCGCCGGAGCGGCGCCACGACCTGGCCCGCCTCGGCCTGCGCGCGATGCTCGCCGGCACGTTCGCCAACTTCCTCACGGCCACGATCGCCGGCATGCTTCTGTGACAGCGTCGTCGATGTACGAGCGGGTCGAGGAAACCGCGGCTGCCGTGCGCGGCCGCTGCGGCGCGCTGCCGGGCACGGCGATCGTGCTCGGCTCCGGTCTCGGCGATTTCGCCGACACGCTGCTCGACGCGGTTGCGACGCCGTACGGCGATCTGCCGCACTGGCCTGCCTCACAGGTGGTTGGCCATGCGGGCCGGCTGGTCATCGGGAACGTGGCGGGGAAGCGCATCGCCGCGTTGTCGGGACGTGTGCACTTCTACGAGGGATACGATCTCGGCACGGTCGTCTTTGCGACACGCGTGATGGGCCGCCTCGGCGTGAAGCGAATCATCCTGACCAACGCCGCGGGCGGTATCAACACCGGCTTTGCACAGGGCGCGCTGATGATCATCGACGATCACATCAACATGCTCGGGAGCAATCCGCTCGTCGGCAGCAACGACGATCGCGTCGGCCCTCGATTCCCGGACATGAGCGAGGTGTACTCGGCGCGCCTCCGGACGATCGCCGACGATGCGGCGCGGGCGAAGGGCGTACAGGTGTCGCACGGCATCTACATCGCGGTGCATGGCCCGAGCTACGAAACACCAGCGGAGATACGCTTCTTCCGCACCATCGGTGCCGACGCGGTCGGCATGTCGACGGTGCCGGAGGCGATTGCCGCGCGCCACATGGGGCTCGAGGTGCTCGGCATCTCGTGCATCACGAACATGGCGGCCGGCGTGCTGCCGCAGCCGCTCGTGCACGACGAGGTCATCGACACGGCGCGCCGCGTCCGCGGGTCATTCATCGCGCTGCTCGAGGGGATCATTGAGCGACTTTAAACGGGGATCGGGGATTGGGGATCGGGGATTGGGGGATCGGGGATTGGGGGCCCGGGATCTCGTCGCGGCGGCGCGTCGCGCGCGCCGTCGCGCGCGCGCCGACTTCTCTCGCTTCAAGGTCGGCGCCGCGCTGGAGACTGAGGACGGCACGATCATCACCGGCTGCAACATCGAGAACGCCACGTACGGCCTGACGATCTGTGCCGAGCGCGTCGCGATGTTCAAGGCGCTCTCGGAGGGCCACCGCGCGTTCCGCCGCGTCGCCGTCGTGGCCGACACGCAGGCGCCGGCATCACCCTGCGGCGCGTGCCGCCAGATTCTCTGGGAGTTCGGCGGCGACCTCGAAGTGATCCTCGCCAACCTGAAGCGCGAGACCGGGCGGCACCGGCTGAGCGAGTTGTTGCCGATGCCCTTCGATGCGCGGTTGTTGAAGTAGCTGGCAGCCGGCAGCGGGCAGCGGGCAGCGGGCAGCGGGCAGCGGGCGGCCGGCAGCGGGCAGCGGGTTCAGGTTCTCAGCG
>JAHFUO010000027.1:0-5481 GCA_023265015.1 Acidobacteriota bacterium
CCCTCGTACCAAGCCAGCACGTCATCAATGCTCGCGCCGGCCTCGAGATTCTCGAAGATCGTGGCCACTGGCATGCGCGTGCCCTGGAGTACCCAGGCGCCGCTCACTTTCCCTGCGACTCTCTCGACAGCAGGGCACTGAGACCAGTCGAGGACTGCCATCTGTGGACTCCTTCAATGGCCCCAGAATACCACTCGATGCGGAGCTTCGCCCCAGCGGCAGTGCGCATCTCACTGCCTCGGTGGGTTTGACCGTTCAGGTCTCAATGGTAGTGGGTCAGTTTGAAAGCTAATCGCCGCTAACGCCCAATTCCCCAAGCCGCTCCATGATCCGACGCAATTCACGGTCTGTGTCTTTGAGTGCAAGAACCGTCGGCAGGCTTACTTCGTGGCTACTAGACCCGGTGTAGTTTGCGATCGACTCATTAGCGTTCTCTGGATGGCTATAAAAGAAAGGATTGCCGAAGGTTGCCCTTATCTCGGGGAGTCGGGCGGCGAGCGCGTTCACTTCCTCTAGAAGAGCGATCTTTCGGGTCGTAGCGTCAGAGAGTTGCTTTCGTAGACGCTGAATCTCAATTGTTCGTTCGTCATCGTCCACAACAGCACCCCCGCAGTTTGACTGGCTACCCGAGCAGCCCGATAATTTCCTCAATCGACCAGACGTGATCCGCGATCCCAGCTTCCATTGCCGGTGTCACGTGGAGCGTCTGATGCACCCGGCCGAAGTTGTAATACATGAAGTAGAGTGCCACCATCGCTGCGTGATTCTCCAGCTTTTTCGAGAACGCGTTGGTGAGCCTCGTAGACCTTCTCATCGACATTCGCATCGACAAGTTCGCGCGCTCGACGTAGCTCGTGCTGACGTGCTTCGGATCTGGTGAGGCGCTGATGGTCTGCGTCGTGCAGCCGATGCACTTGGCCGGGCTGTACCGGGTCTGCCCCTCGGGATTCGAGCGGCACACCTTGTTCACCATCGCAGAATCAATCTCCAGCCCGAACGCGCTTTCGACGGCTTCAAGGTACACGTGATGGCCGTCCGTCGTGAGTTGGATCCGGTTCGCGATGCGCTCGGCCACGTCGTGCATGAAGTCGGACGCGGTCGCCAGCGAGCGATCGCCGAGGCGAAACGAGATCATCAGCTTCGTGTCTGCGTCGAGCGCCGTCGACGTCCAGCATTCGCCACAGCCCTCAGCCTTCTTCTCGGGACTAGTGTATTTCTCCTTCGAGCCGACGAACGACCAGATCTCATCGCACGCGCTGCGCACGGATGCTGCGGATCTTCTCGTCCTGGTATCTCGAGCATGCGGCACCGGGATCAACCAACAGCTTGACGATGGTGTTCTTCGCGACGCCGGTCATGCGGACCGACGCCCTGATGCTGTTGCCCTCTACAAGGCTCGCAACCACCTTGGTCCGCTCTGCTATGCTCAGGCCTAGCAGACCTCGTCTTCGGATATCCTTAGCCGATCCAGCAGGGGGTGCACGATGAGACGGAAGCCGACCCATACACGTCTGTCCCGGCGGAACTTCCTGAGAACGGCAGCGGGCGCCTCGGCCGGCGCGATGCTGATTCGCGAGCCGCTCCGGGCGCAGGGGCCGCGGGTGAACGCGGCCGCCGCCGGCGCGGCGAGCCTCGCGTTCCCGAAGATCGACCAGCGGTTCATGATCACGCCGAAACAGGCGCTCGACTGGCACCTGTTCAAGGCGCAGTGTGGACCCACCTACGCGGGCAGCACGGGCTGGAAACGCTACACCGATTTCCTGATCTCGAAGATGCCGGAGTCCGGCGCGGTCGATCTCGACTACGTCGACATTCCGTACGACCACTACATCGTGGACGACTGGCCGGATCGTCGGACGCACATGCACGACTCCGGAATGGCGGTCGAAAAGCTCGTCACCGACGGGACGCCCGTGCCGGTCGTGGCGTCCTATGGCATGACGTCGGGCTCCACGCGGCCCGAAGGCGTCACGGCGCCGATGCTCTACTACGATCCCGCGCATCCGCCGGAAGCCGCGCAGATCGCCGGGAAGATTCTGGTCTTCCAGACGCCACGGCAGCCGGAGCCGCCGTACACCAATAACTTCCTCGATAACTACACGCTCACCGATTACGAATGGCGCTCGCCGGGCAAATGGGCGCCGCTCTTCACGCCGCCGCCGCTCAGCGTCACGAGTTCCTTTCATGGACGCTGGGTCTGGAGTCAGTTGAACGGATGCGCGGCGATCGGCATCAAGGGGCGCGCCGCCGGCATCGTGGTCGTGTACGACCTGTCACCTGGCGCGGCGTTCGGGCTCGCGCAGCGGAGTGTCTACACCCAGGACGGACGGGCAGGGCTCGGCGCAGCCTACGTCAACTGTCCCACGCTCACGCTCGATCGCGTGAACGGCGCGAAAGTGATCGCCGACGCCAAAGCGGGCAGAACGGCGACGCTCACGCTGCAGGCCCGCTTCCAGCGCGACACGGGCAAGGCCATCATCGCCCACCTGCCGGGCAGAAACTACGGCACGCCGCAGGACGAGCAGGTGCTGCTGGCCACGCACACCGACGCGATGTCGTTGATCGAGGAGAACGGCGGCTTCGGCATGCTCGGCATCATGTCGTACTTCAATCACATTCCGCGGTCGGCGCGGCAGCGCACGCTCATCTTCTATTTCGATTGCCGGCACTTCATGCCGGGCGCCGAAGCGAGCTGGCCGCAGTTCGACTACTACACGATCCACCCCGAGCGCCTGAAGACGATCGTGGCCACGCTCGGCATGGAGCATATGGGAGGCCGCCAGACGATCGAAGTCGGGCCGGACGGCAACGAGTACGTCTATTCACGCGAGCGTCCGGAGGACGGCGGCGTCATCACCAGCCTGATCGACGTCAACAACAACAACATCTGGCTCGTCGAAGCCGTCGCGCGAGCGGCCACGGACAATCACTGGCCCCGCGTTGACGTCAAAGCGGGAAACGTCGGCCCGGGCGCGAATGGCGGATTCCAGGGTTCGGTCAAGAGTCCGATGAACAAGGGCCGCGGCTACAAGATTCCGGGCATCGGCCTCGCCGGCGACTGGCCTGGCGGCTGGACGCAGACGTATGCCCAGGTTGACACGGAAGCAGGACCGCACGGCTTTGACGAAAACTATTTCGTGCAGCAGGTCGCCGGGCTGACGCAGCTCGCGGGCGAGTTCATGCTGGTCAAGCCGCTCGTGATCGATCTCGGGTGGGGCGCGCTCAAAACGGCGCTGGTCAGGCTTCACGACTCCGACTTCGTCGCCGCGCCGGAGGCGGCCACGCACCGACAGGCACTCGTGGCGCAGTACGTCGCGGCATTCAGGCAGATTGAAGTCGCGAAGCATGATGACGCCAGGATCGCGCTCAAAGCTCTGACGACGAATATTTCCAGCTGGGTGGTGACCGACAAACACGCGGCCCTGAACCAGCTGGTGGACGACCAGCTGGCCAAGTTATCCTGAGGCGGAGGCGGATCAAGCCTGAAGCTTCGAGAAAGGAACCGGACATGATCAAGAGGGTAGTCATCGCATCCGCAGCCGCCGTTGGGTTGCTGGCAATCGGAGCGCCGGCAACGGCGCACCACTCGGCGAATGCAGAATTCGATACGCAAAAGGTGGTCACGATCACCGGCGTGCTCACGAAGGTTGAGAACCTCAACCCACACGGCTGGTGGTCCGTCGATGTCACGGGACCGGACGGAAAAGTCACGAGATGGAAGCTGGAAACCGGCGGGGTCGCCGGTCTGATCAACCAGGGGCTGAAGGTCAAGACGGATCTCAAGATCGGTGAGACCTACACCATCAAACTCTCTCCAGGCTGGAAGGATCCTGAGGGGATGAGGATCGGTATCGTGCGGTGGATCACCGTCGGCGGGAAGGACTACAAGCTCTTCGACCTCTAGCACGCCGCGGACAGGAAGGAATCGTCAAGTCAACGTTAGCGACGGTACGTGCGCTTTGCGTCGCTGAACCGCGTGAAGGTCGCAGGATCCGTAGCCCCGGGCACGGGCTCGATCGTCAGCGTCCCGTCGCTGTTTACCTGCACCGCAACGATTCCCACGGTATTCATCGGCACAACGTCGTAGCCGATCGGCATCGGTGCGTCGTTAGTCGCCGCAGGCGATGTCACCCAGTTCCGCAGCCGGTACACCACGAGACCCGACGCCGGCGTGAGTTGAGAAGCGTCCGGCTGGCCGCCGGTGATGTCCATCAGCAGTTGAACAGGATCGCCACGCCCGTCGCGCCACCAGCCGATGGAAAAGATCCACCGGCTCGGCTGCACCCAGTGACGGACGAGCGCGAGGTGGCTCCACGAATAGAAGTTCTTGCCTTCGACGGGGCCGCCCATCAGCGGCCCGGTCGCGTTACGGAAGGCGTCGACGCTTCGCCCCGAGTAGCCGACGGTTCCAGCAAGAAACCAGTTGCCGGACGCGGTGCCGGCGACATCCTGATCAATCCGCCCCCAGCGCGGCGCGACCGCGCGCTGCATGCTCGCCTCGTAGGCGGCCGCCAGGTCGGGCGAGAAGTACGGCCACGGGTCGACCGTGTACGGTTTCCACGCTTCACCGGCGGTATAGGAAAACGGCGCCACGAATCCGGACAGCCAGCTCGCGCCGTCGTGAACGGAGAAGTCGAGAGGATTGTCCCGCTGCTCGCCGAAGATCTCTCCCGCCAGCAGACGGATGTGCGGGGAAAGATGCCCTTGCGCCATGAGGTCGTCCTGCAGGTAGGCGAGCGCGCCGCTCAACCTGTTGATGACCATGATGACAGAGTAGGTTTCGCATCCATGCGCGAGCACGACTCGAATGGATGTCGGCGAACCGAGCAGCGAGACTTCGATGACCTCGGCGTCGGCAGGCGCCGTGATGGGAACGAAGTCGGCGTCGGTGCGTGCCGAGCGCGGCTTCCCGAGCGGCTTGACCCCGATGTAGCCGTGATCGATCGGCGTGACGTGGTCGCCCACCATCATGCCCTGAGGAACCGTCACCAGCAGATCCTCCAGCCGGATGACGGGGCTCGTGAATGTGATACGGCCGCTGAGCGGACACGCCGGAGGATCATTGGCCCGCAGGATTTCGGAAAGGCGAGGGTACCAGGCCGGCCGCTCAACGTAGCCCTCGGCCGGCGCCGGGGGCATGTCCTCCGGCAGCGCATACCGGAACGTGCCCGCATCGGAGCACACCAGCAGGAAACCGCCGAAGGAAAACTGACCTCGTGCGCACGCTGCGCCGAGTCCAGTCGGACTCTGCGCGCGGGCCGCTCCTGAAACCATCAGAAAAACGGCCAACGCGATGCAGGAAAGCCGGAGGGTCATCGTGCGGTTCACTATCTGGTTCACTATCTGGTTTTCGGCTGAGACTCACAGAGCCGACAGCCGGCTCGTCCAGGACACCGTAGTAGCATTCCGGCCGTCCCGTGCCGCCTCCCACCCTCACCTCTCTCCTCGCATTCCTTCGATCGCATCGCTATGCAGTCGAGG
>JAHFUO010000027.1:5581-13271 GCA_023265015.1 Acidobacteriota bacterium
GGTCCATCTGCGGGTACGCCCGCGATGGCTGCGGTACAGCGACTTCAGCGTGAATCCACCGCTCGTCGTGGAAATGACAGCCGACGACCTCGCGCGCCTCTGGTAGATCGTGCGATCGGCTTGACTCGGCGCCAATGTCAATCTAGTCTCCGCCCATGACCGGACATCTCGCTCGCGCTCTGGCAGCCACACTCCTGGCCGCCGGCTGCGCGTTCGCCCAACAGGCAGAGCCATTCCCGCAGCCCATTGTCACGACCGAAGGCGTCATACGCGTGAACGTCGCGGAGTTCGCGGCGATCCCGGACAGCGCCGGCGCGCCGCCGCGCATGATGCTGATGATCAACGAGCCGGGCACGCGGAGGCTGTTCGTCAACGACATGCGCGGGCCGCTCTACAGCGTCAGCTACGACGGCAAGACGGTCACGAAATATCTCGATATCAACGCGCCGAACTGGGGCGTGAGCGTCCAGTCGATGGGCAACGAGCGCGGCTTCCAGAGCTTCGCCTTCCACCCGCAGTTCAACCAGCCCGGCGCGCGCGGCTACGGCAAGTTCTACACGTATACCGATTCGAGCAACATGGAGCCGACGCCGGACTTCGTGCCGAACGGGGGCGGAAACACGCACGACACGGTGCTGTTCGAATGGACGGCGAGGAATCCCGCCGCGCCGACGTACGACGGCGCCGCACCGCGCGAACTGATTCGCTTCCGGCAGCCGTTCGCGAACCACAACGGAGGGCTCGCGTCCTTCAATCCTCTGGCGACGCCCGGCAGCGCCGACTACGGCTTGCTGTACTTCACCCTGGCCGACGGCGGCAGCGGCGGCGATCCGTTCAACCACGCGCAGAATCTCGCCACGCCGTTCGGCAAGATGCTTCGCATCGATCCGCTCGGCGGGAGCAGCGCCAACGGCAAGTACGGCATCCCGGCCGCCAACCCCTTCGTCGCCGACGGGAGTCCCCAGACGCTCGGCGAGATCTACGCCTACGGCGTCCGCAACCCGCAGCGCTTCGGCTGGGATCCGAGGAACGGAAATCTCTTCCTCGCCGAGATCGGCCAGAACATCGTCGAGGAGGTCGATCTCGTGACGCCGGGCGCCAACCTGGGCTGGCACGACTGGGAGGCGAGCTTTCGCTTCATCAGCCGCACCGAGATCAGGCTCAACGAGCGGCGCGCCGATCCGAAGGTGACCTACCCGGTCGTCGAATTCGACCACCGCGATCCGCTCCTCGGCGGACAGGTGGCGATCACCGGCGTCGTCGTCTATCGCGGCACGGCGATCGCGCCGCTCGCCAACCTGGTGCTGTTCGGCGACAACCCGAGCGGCGAGGTCTTCTACTTCAACGCCGACCGGCTGCCGAGCGGGGGACAGGATGCGATCAGGCGCGTGATGTTCGTTAGCGGCGGCTCAGCGAAAACGCTGCTGCAGTTGATCAAGGAGAAAAAGCCGAACGCCGCGCGCGCCGACCTCCGCTTCGGCACCGGCCCCGACGATCGGATCTTTCTGCTCAACAAGCAGGACAACACGATCCGCGAGATCGTGCGATAGCCTGGCGCGCAGAAGGAGAGCCCCTTCGAAGTTGGCCTTAAACCGGTTCTCTGGTTGCTCTGGTGCTCGGGTGCTCAGGTTCTGGTTCTCCGGTTCAAGGAAAGGGGTTCAGGTGCTCAGGTGGTTCTCCGGTTCACAGGTTTTTCGCGCGAACTCACGGGTGCACCCAAGAACCAATGAACCCCGTGCACCGGAACCCAAGCACGTGAGCACCAGAGCAACCTGAGAACCGCACTAATTTAGTGCGAGTATTTGATGACGTAGAACGTGACGCCCTGGGGTGACGTGATGCCGCAGAAGCGGCCGATGCCCGGGATGTCCCGCGGCGCCACGCAGAGCCTGGCGCCGAGGTCGACCGCCTCCCGTGCCGTCTCGTCGGCATTCTTCACCGTGAAATATGTACCCCAATGCGGCCGCAGCTTCCCCATCTGAGGCGTGATCGTCATCATTCCCGCGACGGGCGTGGTGCCGTGCGTGAAGGTCGTGTAATTCGAGCCCGGCGTCGGCGTCACGTCCTTCGTCCAGCCGAACAGCCCTGAGTAGAACGCCGCCGCGCGGTTGACGTCGGTCGTCATCGTTTCGAACCAGCTCGGCGCGCCGTGCAGGGTGCCGTCGACGTCGGTGCCGAGAAGCTTTTTTGGCTCCCACACATCGAACTCGGCGCCATTGGGATCGGTGCAGACGGCCATGCGGCCCTGATCCAGGATATCGAACGCCGGCTTCGCTTTTCCGCCGAGCGACGTCACCTTATCGCAGGCGACATCGGCGCTCTCAACCTTCACCATCACGCCGATGAGCGGCGGCGTCCCTTTCGGAGTGTTCGGGCTCTCGAGGTCAAAGAGGCCGCCGATGTTGCGCCCGCCGACCTGCACCGAGTGGCCCATGCCCGACATCTCGACGTACGTCCAACCGAGCAGCTCGGCGAAGAACGCGCGCGCCTGCGCCGGCTGCGGCGTCAGCATGTTGATCCAACAAAATTCGCCCGCCTTGCGCGTGCCCGCCGTCATCGGTCACCTCCCTGGTCCGGTTCGCAGGTTTTTCGCGCGAACTCACCGGTGCACCCAAGAACCAATGAACCCGTGAACCGGAACCTAAGCACGTGAGCACCAGAGCAACCCGAGAACCGCATTATCTGTCGCGCTCCGAAAAGCTCGTGAGCGCGAGCACGCGCCCCTTGCGGCGCGTGAGCTCGGTCTTGATGTCGTGCACGGCAAGCTCGCTGTCCGGTTTCTCGACAAAGAGGGCGTAATACCCCGCCAGGGCGCCGGCCAGCTGCCGCATGGCAATGTCTGGAAAGAGATTGGTCTTTGCGTAGAACCCGCCGGTCTCCCCCGACACGAGCTGCAGGCCGGCTTCGAGCGAGTGGTAGTCGGCGTCGGTCACATCGAGCGAGAAGACCGACGTCCGGGCGGCCACGAGCGCCTGACGCGCCGAACCATAGTTGTTCTCCATCGCCACGCCGCCGAGACCGAGCTGGCCAAAACCGTGGCCGATCAGCACGAGCGACTTCGATCCGGGCAGCGGTTCGAGCGCCTCGCCGATGAGTTCCAGCGCGCGCTCGATCCCGTAGGTGTGTCGCGCGCTGTCCGGATCAAGGCGCTCCACGAGCGAGGGCGTAGACGAGGCCGCCACGATCGGCGGCCGCTCCATCAGCAGGTCGTGGCTGAGGATGCGATCGAGGCGCGCACGGTCGTTGGTGAAGTCGGTCCAGATCTTGAGCTGCGTATCGAATGAGAGGACGGCGACACGATCGCCAGGCGTCAGCGTCCCGAGCACCTGACGACTTTTCAGGAGCATTCCCATCAGGCCGCGAAGGCGCGACGCGTCGAAATCCTTCTGAAAGAGAAAAACGATGAGGCGTCCCTGAGCAGCCGGCGCAACCTCGGGGCCGGCCTCGGGACCAGCACCGGGGCTGACACTGAGACCGGCACTGGGGCCGACGTCTGGGCTGGCACTGCCCCCGCCCATCCACGTCGCCGTCTCCACCGGCGCGCTCTTGCCATCGATTGAGACCGTAAAGTCGTCAGCGGTCAGTCCGGTCACCGGATTGCCGCGATCGTCGAGCACCCGAACGTCAACGATGATGCGCGCGACGTCGACGCGCTCGGCGAATCGCGGCGTCTGCTGCTGCGCGCCGATTCCGGCGCCGGCGATAGACGAGGCTATCGCCGCGGCGGCGATGAACGAGCTTCTGCGCGCCCCAGAACTGACACCGACTCTGAACGCGGGATATGGCTGGGCGACCGGAGGCACGACGGCAAACCCTTCGCGACCGACGTTACCTACCCGCACAGGGTCTCCTCACAATCACAGCCATTGCTGTGCGCCGTGCAGGAGGCGAACGACGAAGATTACGTCGCGACGCACCGCGTAGACGACCAGATACGGCAGCGGTGAGAGCACGAGTTCGCGCGTGCCTTCCTTCTTTCCGGGACGACCCCGATGAGGGAATTCCAGCAGTACGGCAGGGGCATCGTACACCGCGCGCACCAGTTCCGCCGCCCGGTCAGGCACGTGTTGGAATAGATAGTCGGCGATGCGTTCGAGATCGGCAGCAGCTTCCCTGGTCCAGCGAAGCTCCATTCAAGGGCGGGTCTGCGTGTCGGTCACGCGTTTTTGGAGGCGTGCGCCGACCTCTTCATGCGTGAGCACCTCCCCACGGTCGATCTGCGCGAGGCCCTTTTCGACTTCACGCAGAAACCAATCGTCGTACTCAACGGCCCGCTCGATGGCCTCGAGTACCAGTGCTTCCGCGGCCATGCCGCGACGGTCGGCCGCGCGGGCGAGTTTGGTTTCGAGGTGGGGCGGCACGTTCAGCTTCATAGCTTCCCAGTGTATCGGCCGCGGAGCGGGAGTCAAGCACCCGCTCCTTCGGAGGGCTGATTAGCACTGGTGCAGTGCACCAATGCGTGCTGCGATCGGAGGCGGGCTACGGCTGCTGGGCGCCAGCACCGCCGCGGCCACCGCCGGCACCGCGCCCCTGCGGTGCAGCGCCGGCTGCAGGAGCAGGGGCGCCACCACCGTGCGGCGGCACTGGGTACAGCCGCGGCGGCATCCCATGGAACTCGTTGTTGTACATGGTCTGATACCGGATCCCGTTGCCGTCCTTGTCCACCCATCCCATGGACGTCTGAAACAACGTCGCGGGCGGATAACCCTTCGGTACCGTGCCTTCAACGATGTACAGCTTCATTTCGTGCATCGTGATGTAGGCGTAGGTGCGGGACTGATCGGCGTTGCTGGTCAACTGGAGTTCATTTCCTTCGACGAGATCGTGCTGACTCCAGGTCAAGTCGGTCACCTTCGCGTCGCGCTGGAGAAGCTTCAACGTCGCATAAAGAGTGGCCCCTCGCACGTCGTGTTTCCAGTAGCCGGTACCGGTGAGCGCATTGCCGTTGCACACCGGGGCGCCCGCTGGACACGTCTTGACGTGCTCGATGGCCATCTGCTCGATGCCGCTGTAGTCGACCACCGTCACCGAGTAACGCTCGCGACCCCGGTCGACGCTGTACAGACGCCCGGGCAGCATGTATCCTGATTGGGACTTCCAGGTGGTGTCGGCCACCTTCGGTTGATCGGGAAAGGTGATCTTGAACCCATCGCGAATGCTCTGATACTCAGTGAATTCCTGCGCCGCGGCGAGGCCAGACACCAGGAGGATGAACGCGAAAACGAAAGTGGTCGTGCGCATGACACATGCCTCCAGCGACGTGTTCGAGAGAAGGTTTCGCGTGTCGTGAATTATTCCGGTGGGTAGGTTATCGCATCTGCCATCTCGTGGCACGCAGAAGGTATCAAATTGTTGTAGGATTCTGCTGCGGTCGCACCTGCGGAGGCAATATGACGCGTGTTCGAATCAGTGCGCTATTGGCGGTGTCGTTGTGCGGCATGGCTGTGCCGGGACGCGTATCGGCGCACCATTCGATCCAGGCGCAGTTCGACATCAACAAGACATTCAGCATCACCGGAACCGTGGCAAGAATCGAGTTTATCAACCCACATTCCTACCTGACGGTGAATGTCAAGGACGCCGACGGCAAGGTGCAAAAGTGGGCGTTCGAGATGACAGGGTTGGCCGGTCTTCGCCGGGCCGGGTTGAGCCGGGCTGACCGAGGCGGCTTGAAGCCTGGCGACGAAGTCACGGTCACCGCGCTGGCGGCCAGGGACGGATCGAACAGCGGCCTTGCCCAGGAGTTGAAGATGGGAGATGGCCGCGTCTTCAAGCTCCTGGCGGACCAGAACGGCAATTGACGAAAAGGGGACGGTCTCTATGCGTTTCCTCGCCTATCGCAAGATCGTCGCTGCGGCTGCCGCGCAGTGCCTGCTCGGCGCTGTCGCGCTCTGCCTCGTCGCGGCAGCGGTGCTCGCGCAGGAGCCTCAGCGGGCGCCTCGCACCGAGAACGCCCAGCCGAAACCGTCAGGCGCCACGCCGCGCACGGCCGACGGACATCCGGACCTGACCGGCGTCTGGAACGGGTTGGGCGACAACTTGAACGGCGTCCCGAATCAACTCGCGAACAACGGGGTGATCATCGAGAGCGACACCTCGGCACACGATCTCCACGGTGGGCTGCCGATCGCGGTCTTTCCGAGGAATACCAACCGCCCGCTGAACAGCGAGCAGGCTGAACGTGCGGCAGCCCTCCTCCGCCGGAGCGGCTCCAACAAGCCGATCTACAAGCCTGAATACTGGGAGATGGTGAGGGACCTCGACAAGAATGCCAACGAAGAGGACCCCTCGAACAACTGCATGCCTGCCGGGATTCCTCGCGCCGGCATTCCCTCGTACATCGGCCAGCATCCTGCCTACGCGATCTTCATCTATCCGGGGCAGGGCGGCTTGATTGCCACTCAGACGATGTACCGCCAGATTCCGATCGACGGCCGCCAGCACACGCCCTTGCAGGATCTGGACGGAACCTATACCGGAGAAAGCATCGGGCATTGGGAGGGCGACACGCTCGTTGTCGATTCGTGGGGCTTCAACGCCAACACCTGGTTCGATCAAATCGGCGGCTACGTCCACGGTGAAAACATGCACGTCATTGAGCGCTTCCACCGGGACGGAAACACGCTCGCGTGGACCGCGACGGTGGAAGATCGCGACTTCCTGCTTGAACCGTGGACCACCACTCCACGCGTGGCGCTGCTGAATCCGCGGCCCAATGCGATGCTGCCGGAATCGCAGCCGTGCAGCGAGCGCGATTTGGCTCACATCGTCACGAAGGAACATCACTAATGGGGTTCTCGGGGTGCTCTCGTGCTCCGGTGCTCAGGTGCCTTCCCGCGGCATCGATTCTCGCGATCGTCTGCGCGCTCGCCGTTCAGTCCGCGCGCGCGCAGAGCGCGCCGGACCGCGCGAAAGTGCTCCGGGCGGCGGCGGACGCGTTGGGCATGGTGAGGTGGTCCGACATCGGCAGCGCAACCATCCGTCTCCCTGGGATCGACATCGTCAACACGATGGAATTTCAGGGCAGCGGAACGAGCGAGAGCGCCGGCCGATCGTTCAAGACCGAGTATCACGTCGCCCTTGGCTACAATCCGCCGGCGATGCGCGTCGAGATGACGCGTACGGGCCCTGACGGCGGCGCTGCACAGCACAGCATTCAAACCGTTCGCGAAAACTACGCCTGGGATGAATCCCAGATCGGGGCCGGCCTGGTTCAGGGGAAAGGCACCGCAACGCCCGCGATCGCTGCCGTTCGGGAACGGCTCCTCCAGCTCTGGACGCTTCCGTACGGGGTCGTGAAAGCGGCGTTGGCCGCTGGCGAGAAGACGACCGTTTCAGTCGAAGGCGGGGCCACGTCCGTGACCTTCCCTTTGAGCGCGCCGCTCGCCGGGATCACCGTGAAGGCCACGCTCGACTCGAACAACCTCGTCACGAAAGTGGAAACGCGGGCCGACAACCCGGCTCTCGCCAGCCTTGCGACGCAGACGGAATATTCCGGTTACGCTGACCGCGCGGAGGTTCTGACCGATATCAAGTCGCCAGGCCGCATCGTGCGAAAACAAAACGGCCGCACGATCCTGGATATAGAAGTGAAGACGTGGGAGTCCAACGATCCGTATCTGGTGTTTCCGGTCCCACCGAACGTGAAGGCGGCCGCGCCCGCGAATTCCCGCTGATTTCCCGGCACACC